>CAYSIU010000041.1:0-11468 GCA_964431095.1 uncultured Chitinophaga sp.
TCATGCCACATAGCCGGCAAAAGTTACGAAGGAAAAGCTGAATTGCTTCCAGACCCCTCTGTGTCCCAGGAACCTTGGGGATGCTGAAGTATTTGAATGGCACGCTCCGCCTGGTTTCGGGCTACCATGAGTTTAATGCCGCCAATGGCATAGGTCAGCAAGGGATCGATGGTGACGGTATTTTCATCCTGCAGATAACAATTGATAAATTCTTCCTGCAGGCGGCCAAGGGCGATATGGGCAGAAATATAATTATCGTATGCGGAAATCTGAACAAAATCCATATTGGGTTTGTATTAATCAATTCACCAGCCGCTCAACGCCCATACTCGTCCCCGTATTCCTCGGCATATTTCTCATACCGTTTGATCAGTATAATGTTCTTCTTTTCAATATCGGTCAGCATTCCGCGGATATCCACCGTGTTGGGCACATACCAATCTTCGTTCTCAAATTGCTGGCGCAGGTATTTTTTCTTAAAGCAGTAACCGTGTCGGGCAAAGATCTCGTTTCGCATGAATTCAAGGTCCTCTTTCATCATATTCTCCACTTCGGCGGGTTTCATCAGGCGTTGCGAGGTTTCGGGCCAGGTGCCCACATCGGTACGGTATTCAAATTTTTTTCTGTTCAGTGTGTATTGTTTCACCGGTTTTTGAGGGTTATTGGGTTTCCAGGAACCGGTCACCATGTCGGTATTGGCAGATTGGATGCTGAAATTAAAGACACCGTCATTGACATCGTCGCCCGGTTCTTTGGCCTGGAAAGTATAAGCGCCATTGTTTTGAGAAAATGTGCCGGAGAAGGGACGGTCATTTCCTCCCACGATGGAGCGCCCCTCCACCGAATCATTCAATGCTTTTATGATCAGCAGCGTTATCTTATTATCTCCAAAAGGACCGACAAAGGATCCCAGCAGTTTTTCCAGCGGGTTCACCGGCGGAACCCCGATGACCGTAATAGCTGAATCCTTTTTAGGCTTGTTTTCTTTTTCGGGCGTTTTATTGTTATTGCAGGCAAACAATAGAGAACCCGCGATGAACAAAGGCAAAAATTTTCTCATAACGAAAGGTTTACTTTTGCAGATGAAGGGGATGCTTAATTAAAATTAGGACAAATTCTCAGCCGCACAAATACCTGGAATGCCGGTCTTATGCTGGCCCTGGCCTTTTTCACCTTCCTGATGGCTCGGATCACCATGAACTATATTCCTTACAATACCGATGTAGGATTTTTGAGGATCAAACAGCAATATATCGGGATCACTTTCTGGCGAACGGCTTTTTTCATACACGTGTATGCCAGCATATGGGTCTTGTTGGCGGGATTCACGCAGTTTTCTAAAGTAATTCGAAGGAATAATCCAAGATTGCACAGGATCATGGGTTATATCTATGTTACAGATGTTTTGCTGATCACGGGACCGGCGGGACTGATCATGGGCTTCTACGCCAATGGAGGAGCTCTTTCAAGGATCGCATTTGTTTCCCTGGCCGCCCTCTGGATCTTTTTCACGGCGATGGCGTTTATTAAAGCAAGACAAAAGAATTTTAATACACATCGCAATTTTATGATCCGCAGCTATGCACTTACTCTATCGGCACTCACCCTCCGCGCCTGGAAATACGCCATTAACAACAGTTTTGAATTACCGCCGATGGATGTGTACCGGACCGTTGCCTGGCTGGGCTGGGGCGTGAATATTCTTGTAGCGGAATGGATAATCAGACGGAATAAATATATAAGAGTAAAGAAGAGGTCTCTTTCTATGAATATCGAAGAGGTGAAGTAGGCATTTTGCTGAGATGAATGCTTCCCTGATTTCGGTATTCTATTGATTCAGCATCAACGGCATCACCAGCATCAGCAATTCTTCGTTTTCATCCTGCTCAGAAGGCTTGATCAACCCGGCCTTGGTAGGAGTGGAGAGCTCCATATTTACATCATCGCTCTCAGCAGCATTAAGCATTTCGATCAGGAATTTTGCATTGAAAGCGATCATCATGTCTTCGCCATTGTACTGGCATTTCATCCGCTCATTGCCCTCAAAACTGAAATCCACATCCTGGGCGGCTAATTGCAGTTCACTGCCGCTGATACTGAGAGCCACCTGGTTAGTGCTTTTATTGCTGAACACACTGACCCTGCGCAACGCGCTTTGAAAATCATTTTTGTTGACAGTCAGCCGGTAGGGATTTTCGGTGGGTATCACCACTTTGTAATCCGGGAACCGGGCATCGATCAACCGGCAGCTCATTTGGGTGCTGCCGTGTTTTACAAACAGGTGATTGCTGTTATAGCTGACGGCGATCTCTTCATCGGCAACAGGGATCGCCGCTTTTACAAGGCTCAAAGGTTTACGGGGGACAATGAACGAATCTGTTTTGGGACAATGCACTTCCGTTCTTTTATACCGGACCAGGCGATGTGCATCGGTGGCTACGCATTGGAGGCCTTTTTTATCCAATTCAAAGAAAACGCCAGTCATGGCCGGGCGAAGATCATCATTGCTGGTGGCAAACACCGTTTTGTTGATCGCCGTTACCAGGGCCGAAGCTGTCATGGTAAAGGAAGTCGTATCGTCTGCTGCAGGTTCTTTGGGAAAATTATCGGGGTTTTCGCCCATGACTTTATATTTCCCATTGTCACTGGTGATCTCGATCCCGAAATTTTTATCGATGTTGAAAGTAAGCGGCTGGTCGGGGATGTTCTTCAGCGAATTCAGCAGGATCTTGGCTGGGATACAAACTTTGCCGCTTTCTTTGGCCTCCACCTCCACCTGTACACGCATCACGGTCTCCAGGTCGGTAGCCACTACGGTGAGTTTATTTTTTTCCACTTCAAACAAAAAATCTTCAAGGATCGGCAATACCGTATTGGCATTGATAACACCGGCAATATGCTGCAGTTGTTTCAATAAAGAAGAGGAGGATGCTATAAACTTCATATTACTGATTGAATGTGGCGAAACTACTGATTTTTGTTGTATGGCAAAGGGCCCCCACCCCAACCCGCCCCCAACAGGGGAGGGCTTCCCACCGTAGCGGTAATTGGATTTATCACTGATCAAACAGCTTTCACCCTCCTTTTGGAGAGGGGATGAAAGAGATGAGATAAGATAGAGCGAAAACTATCCGGGAGATGAGGCCCAACTCCCCCCTTCTTTGTATATTGCCCCACTGCAATAAAACCATGTTTAATAAGATATTCGGGAAGGGGAAGAAGAAAGAAGAGACGCCGTCTGCGCCGGATATCAGTTTTGGCCGCTATTCGGACAATAATAAACCGGTGGCGAAAGTGAACCGCTGGACGGATGCCGACAACTGTTTCAAAGAGAAAAAATACGCGGAAAGCCTCGATGCTTTTTTTGACTACCTGCGCGATGACGGCCTGCAGAATGTAGTGTATGAGCGTAATGGCGCCGAAGGAAGGTTCCAGTTTTACCAGGGTTCCAAGATCGTGAGAGGTCGTTTCACGAGCGAGTTGCTGGAGGCCGAAGTAACGCTGGCCCGGATGCCGCAACCCTCCGTGCCGGTGATGCGCCGGCTGCTGGAAATGAATTTTAATTTATACTATAGCCGGTTTGCCCTCGATCATGAACGGCTTTGTATGCGGTTCGACAGTGAAGCGGAGTCCGCCAGTCCCGGTAAATTATATTATGGACTGAAAGAGCTGGCCACACGCGCCGATAAACAGGATGACCTGCTGGTGCAGGACTTCACGATGCTGGAGACGGCCGACAGTGAACACATCACGGCGATCCCGCAGCCGGAGAAAGAAATAAAATATTCTTATCTGCAAAACTGGATCCAGCAAACGCTGGATACGATTGCTGGATTGGATACAGATAAATTCTCCGGGGGTATTGCCTATATGCTGCTGGCCTTGGTTTACCGGATCGATTACCTGATCGCCCCGGAAGGAAAACTGCTGAACGACCTGGAAAAGATCGCCGGGATCTATTTTAAAAAAGATGAACGGCCGACGTTAGAAAAGAACCGGGACATGATCGATGAATTCAGGAAACTGAAAGCAAAACCCAAAGAAGAGATATTCCGCCAGCTCTTCCGGTCGAAATACACATTTGCGATCACGGCGCCGCAGGCGTTTAAAACCATCGGCGATTCCATCCGTGGCGCTAACCAGAACATGGGCTGGTACAGGGATAATAATTACCCGGGCATTGCCACGCAGGTAACCGAGTACGGGTTCTCGTATTGCCAGTATTCGTATAGCTTACCCAGGGCGGTGACCGAGTTATATCATTTATATATGATGGTGAATTACCCTGCATATTTTGTAGCGCTGGGTTATACCATCGCGTATTATGACCCGGTAAAAAACCAATTTGCATCAGACGATATCATAGAGAAAATAAAAGAAATACAGGCGCGGTGGAAAGAAAAATACCCGAATATGGATTTCAAAACACAGAACCTACGCTTTGAAAATCTTGTGAACTTCGGATTGACGTTTACCGAAGAACTGGCCACACTGAACATGGAGCCGAAATAAATATGGACCCGCAGCATATCATAGAGCAATACCAGAAAGCCATTATCCAGATCGCCACCCCAGGCGGCACGGGCACGGGCTTTTATGTGAAGGAGTTTGATCTCATTGTCACCAATGACCATGTAGTGGGAGAAAATGCGGAAGTGACGATTGCGGGAAAAGCCTTTGACAAAGCATTGTCGAGGGTTTGGTACACGGATCGCAAACACGATCTCGCTTTCCTGGAGGCGCCCAAAAATATTGAGCTGCCGGATGTGAGGCTGGGCCACTATGAAGAAATGAAGGACGGCGATGCGGTGGTAGCGATCGGTCACCCGTATGGGCTGAATTATACGGCCACGCAAGGAGTGATCTCCAAGGTAGACAGGATCCGGGATGGGCTGAAGTATATCCAGATCGATGCGGCCATCAATCCCGGCAACAGTGGCGGGCCGCTGGTAAATATGAACGGCGAGGTTATTGGCGTGAATTCATTCATCATCCGCGGGGGCGACAACCTTGGGTTTGCCTTGCCGGTGAATTACTTGCAGGAAGCTTTGCAACTCTACCTGCCGAACAAGGGACACGCCTCCACCCGTTGTTTCAGTTGCGGCTATCTTGTTACTGTCGGCAATATCGATTCGCTCAAGTATTGTCCCAATTGCGGTACGGAGGTAAAGTTGCCGGAGATGCCGGAAAAAGAAGCAGAGCAGGTGGGCGTGGCCAAAACCATTGAAGAGATCTTAAAAGATCTGGGTAAGGATGTGAAGCTGGCAAGGGAGGGCACCAATGTGTGGAGCGTAAAGGAAGGATCGGCCAAAATAAAGGTCACTTACAACCCCGAGAATTATTTTATTGCCGGCGATGCCTATCTCTGCCAGATGCCGGCGGATGCCGCCCGGATAAAGCCACTCTATTTGTTCCTCCTTGAAGAAAATTTCCGGACCCAGGGGCTGGTGCTGAGCTGTGTGAAGCAAAATATCGTGCTGAGCTGCATCATGTACGACCTGGACATGACCCGCGAAAGCGGGGTGGATTCATTCCGTAATCTTTTCCAGAAAGCGGATTATTATGATGATTTCCTGAAACAACAATACGGCTGTGTGGACCGGTTGGAGGAATGATTGGAATCATGAAAAAGAATGTTATTAACTCCACTCTCCTTGGGAACGCTGGGGGAAAGGCCCAACACAAGCCATTAACAAAAGAACAGGCATTACAGAAGCTGAAACATTACTGTGCTTACCAGGAGCGCTGCCACAACGAAGTGAAAGAAAAGCTCTATGCACTGGGTGTGTGGAGCAAGAACCACGACGAGATCATTGCCACGCTGATCGAAGAAAATTACCTGAATGAAGAACGGTTTGCGATCGCCTATGCCGGGGGAAAATTTCGCATGAAGCAATGGGGCCGGGTAAAAATAAAGCATGCCTTGCGGCAAAAACAGGTCAGCTATTACAGCATTAAGAAAGCGCTGAAACAGATCGATGAAGAAGAATACCTGGAGGTGTTGAATAAGCTGGCCAAAGAGAAATATGCAGCGCTTAAGAACGAACAATGGATCCTGAGGAAAAAAAAGACCATGGATTATTTGATGGCCCGGGGGTTTGAGGGGGAGCTGGCGAGGGAAGCGCTGGGAAAAAATAGCTAAAAGGGACCCTACTTTTTCTTTTTGGAAGCTTTTGCTCTTTTGTTGAAATCAAGGCAAAGACCGATCCAATAGGCAAAATCTTTTTTTGAACGGATCGCATCCTGGCTCACGTAGCCGTATCCTTTATACTCCCGGCCTTTCATGATCATTGCCCGGAACCCGTTTTTTTCTGCAATGGTATCCTGCAGGGCGGGGTCAAACCGGCACAGCATTTCATTCCCGCTAACGCTTACGCACATTTTGCCATTTACCATAAAGGTCAGCCCCCGGAACATTTTCTTTTCCTCCACTTTTTTAATGTGGGACAAAGTCTCTCTTATCCTGCCGACAAGTCGCTCGTCAAATGCCATATGATTTGATGGTTGAATATTACCAGATAAGACGAATAAAGTTATGAAAACCGGACAGTTTAAATAAATTCTCTGGCAAGGACATCAACTCTCAGCCACCGACCGTCGGCCATTGCAGCAAGCTACAAGTTATAGACAAGGCTATTGAGATCAAGTATTATATATAAATTGAGTAACCACATTAAAAGAGCGACAACAGAAAAAGAATTGATAACAGCATGCTGATTTAGAGGCTATCATTGTTTAATAATTTTAAGATAACTTTTGATACCCTTCTTGGATTCCAATATTGCAATATATTGTCCGCCTCTCAATCGCTCCATGTTTAAGCTTGCAAAAGTTTTATTAGCAATATTAAGAATAGGGACAACTGATTTGCCGTTCATGCTAATAACTTCAATTGTTTGCCATTGGTCGGAGATTTTCAAACTGTCTATATAAAGAATAGACCGCACGGGATTCGGATAATATCGTATTCCATATTTGTTTTCAGCAACAGGATATATTGAAGTAACGGGACTAACTATAAAACTTAATATATTGCTGGTGATAGTTATTGCATTGGCGGCACATGAATCATTGCTATTTAGAAGGCACCTGAGTTTGTCTCCTGTTAGAGCGGGAGAATAATTAAGCGTTGAATTTGTTGACACGCTTATATTTTGCCAATTATGTGAAAATGTGCTGTCTTGCCACTGGTAGCTCGGGTTAGTTCCTCCATTGATTATTGTAGAAGTTACCGTAACACTTTGCCCTGATGTAACTGTTGTTGTGGGCGCAGAAATGCTAATGGAAATAATTTTAGGTTTTACCTTAACAATGTAAGAATTATTTACTCCCGAAGGAGTAGGAATCAAGTTAAAAACCCCTACACAGGGGTCAAAATCGATAGTATCCTTAAATCTCCCAACCGCATAAATATTTCCTGATGCATCTACATTAATTGAATTTGTTTCATCCCATTTTGAAGAACCATATTGTATTGCCACTTTAAAATATCCAGATGGGTTTAGAATTGTAACAAACCCGTCAAATTCTCCATGAGGACTGAAAGTATAAACTCCAGTACCAGAATCAAAAAATGTTGTGTCAATAAAATTGCCTGATATATATACATTACCAGTATTATCTATTATCCCATTTGTGGGATAACAACCCCTACTACTATTTTTCCTTACCCAAATGAAATCTCCTGTTGAATTGAGTTTGGTAACAAAAAGATCATTACCAAGATTACTATAAGAGTTCATGAAAAACACTCCAGGGCCGGGGTCAAAGTCCCCTGTGCCACGAAAATTTCCAAAACAATAGAGATTTCCGGAATTGTCAATTTTTATTACATAGCTACAACCGAAAGAGGTCCCGGTAGTTTGAACAACTTGTTTTGCCCAAATAAAATTTCCATTATTATCTAGTTTCTGTAAATATCCAACGCCGTTTGTTGAATTCATATTAAAAACGCCAGGCCCCGGGTCAAAATCTGTCAAACCCAAAAATTGTCCAACACTATAAACGAACCCATTACCATCTACGAAAATTGAAAATCCCATACCTTCATCAGTTCCAGCACTTATGCCGGGGTCGTTTATTTGTTTTGCCCAAATAAAATCTCCATTAGCATTAAGTTTCAGGATAAATGGATCACGGCCCGTTGCAGTCATATTAAACGTGCCCGGCCCCGGATCGAAATCTGAAGTTCCAACAAATGAACCGGTCACATAAACATTTAGAAATGTATCCACAAAAACAGAACCAACGATTGTAAAATTTCCATTTGGCCAATTACCCGCTTGCTTCGCCCAAACAAAATTACCTTCTACATCCAGTTTAGAAATGAAGAATCCCAAAGTATCAATACTGCTAAAAGGCGCAGTTAAATTATATACACCAGGACCAGGATCAAAATCAACCGTTCCCCAAAAATAGCCAATAGTGTAAATATTTCCACCGGCATCTAAATAAATTTCTAAAGGTTGTGCTAAATAATTTCCAGCGTCAAATTGCTTAGCCCAAAGAAAATTTCCTGATGAATCAAGTTTAGAAATATATGAGGAGTATCCACCGCCACTAACAGTTAAGTTGTATACTGAAGGGCTGGGATCAAAATCAACCGTTCCCCAAAAATAGCCAATAGTATAGATATTATTGAATGGATCAACAGCTGATGAAGTCGCTATATTGTTATTCCCAACAAATTTTTTTGCCCATGAAAGACTTGGGTTTTGGGCATTAATAAAAACGCTTATAAAAATTGTGAATTTAATTGCACAAAACTTATACATATAAAGGGAATTAATATCATTAGACTCATTTTGTTTTTTGTAAAGGTAGCTAATTGGTATATATCTTCTTTTAGATTTACCTTCTCTGAAATGGAATTAAATATGGTTTTCTATGATTAATTAACGGTGTATTAATAACGGTTGAGATTAAGCCTTGCCTACAACGTCAGGGCTTGGCGCTGTGGCTGGATTTCGTGAGCTGTCAAGCCCTGATGACACGAAAGTTACTTAGATTTTCAAACTTGTTGTTACCTGTCATGCCCGATATGGAATAAGAATATTTAGGAGATACATCAAAACGTGGAAGAAACCCGATTTGACCTGTCAAGCCAGCCATAGCTGGCAAACCCAATGTTGTGCGTTCGTGCTTAAATCTTGTTATGTAAACAATTCGATTTGCTCGCTTTGTACAGGTCTAATTTGGTGAACAAAGGAATTCCAATTTTTACTCGTTGCATTCAATGAATACCCCATATTAAGCATATCAATTTCTTGTCTTAATTCCTCGGCCGAAAACTGATTAGCCAAAGTAAACAGGTCAATCCGCATAAGAACCTCTTTAGTAAATGTCCTTTTGGCGTCAGGGAAAGTAATCGATTCAAGTAGTTTCTTTGTCTTTTGAGAATTTAGCAAAATAAGTGCGTAAACAGCATAGTCTAGATTATCAAAACCAAGCATATAGCAGGTGTCATCAAGCATTATTGGTTTCCGATTTTCTGGCAAGACTAACGTGAAATGAAACCTCTTGTATAAACCCGATATAACAACTTTAAAGGGTTTAAATGAATAGTCCCCAATTCCAAAAATGGAGAAAGACGGTTTGTCTTTATAAATGTTTGATTTTCGAGCATCAAATGAACTTTGATGATCGATCAGATACTTATATGTTTTGGGAAAACTTCTTTTAATGTACGAAGTATCTTGTCCGACATTTTTCTGAGTGACGATTGTATATTTCCTAGGAGCTGTTGCTATAGTATTTTTGAGATCAGAGCTTTTGAGAATGCCATAAATTAGATCGCTTTCCAATTCTGCTTCTTCATTTAAAGCATTTACATAGTGACTATTTACTTTAACCAACTCCATTACAGAGGAACAATCATGTTTTAAACCTTGCCGCCATTCAAAAGGGCTAATGCCATCAATTTGTCTTGAATGAACGTAGGCCTCGATATTGGATACGAATTTTTCATAAATCCAGCCAAAATGAAACAAAGGATTTGAATTCTGATAAAAATTATACTCTTTGCACTCATATGATGGATAAACATTTAGCTGGCAAAAAAATAAGGCCGCATCTACCGATACATCAAATTCTTTTTTGCTGTTAATATTGTGTTTTTCTAAGTTTCCAATTTTGTATTTGTTCCTTTTTTGGTCGAAAAGGATGTTTTTGACAACCGAATTTTTTACAAGCAGCGCAAAATTTCCTTTTTGATTTTGAAAGGCCTTCAGCATCATCAGAATAATATACTCCGCTATATCAAAGTTGCTTTTGCCAGTCATAGCATCTAAACCGGAATGCTTTTTGAAGTTGGATTTTAGAGGAAGATTTGTAGAATTTAAACTTCCAAGCGTTGAATTTGTAACCCAAGGCGGATTGCCAATAACCAAAATATTTTGATCTGAAGTTTCGGATGCAATTGCGGCAAAATCAAATCGGAAAACGTCGTAATGGTTGATGATTATTTCCGGTTTATGAGCATTTTTGTTTTCAAGAAAAAATGTGAGGATTGAAAATTTTGTTTCCCAAACGTAGGGTCTGTGAATTTCAATACCATAAATTTTCTTAATGCTATTAAATGTTTTAAGAGCTGCAAGTATGAAATTTCCCTTTCCACACGTTGGTTCAATAACCACATCTGGCTCATTAACTTGTTTTAATAAATACTTGGTAACTGCAACTGCTAAATCTATACTGGTTTGGAAGTCTCCATATTCAGCCCTATCTGGTTCCTCCAAAATGCTGTTTACAAAAGAAAGTCTTTCTTTAAGTTCTTTCAATTCTGCTTGGGTTTCAAAAAAATTTTTGATTCCTGATACAGATCGAATCAATTCATTGGTAGCTTCCAAGGAAATACTAGTTGTAAGATTATCCTGAAAAAAATACTGGGTAATGGGAGAAACGTGCGCGTCAAAAATCTTCATCTACATTAATTTGTTATAATTGAAAATGGTCTGGATCCTCAAAGTTAAAAATCCTTTATCAATTTCTTTATGATTTCTACTTTTTTTGCTTCCTTTCGCATATAAGCTTCGTATGTAATTTTCATTCCTTTAAAAAACTTTTTTATGTCCTGCTTCAAATCAATCTCCAGGGGCTTGCACATTTGAATAACACCCCAGCCCTGGGCTTCAATAGTAAGACAATTCCAGCTAATATTTTGAACGGCAACCAGGCCAGAGTCTTTGACAATTTGAATTTCAGCCTTCTTAATTTCATAATCCACAAAGATAAAATACAGCTCATTTCCTTTCTGTTGTAACCATTTAAGAAGTCTCATCGCAGAAATAATATTCGGCGAATAATTTTTATTAGCCAAATTGTTACTTTTTACATTCACGGGCTGTGCTATATTATTATTTAACAAGAAATCACCGATTGACTTTCTGCTTCCTTTAGCGACTGCTCCATGTTTTTGAGCAATCTTGATTTCTATTTCCCTATAGTAATCCATCAATTTCTGCTAGTTT
>CAYSIU010000042.1:0-11234 GCA_964431095.1 uncultured Chitinophaga sp.
CGGGCCGTAAATGCCGCCTATTCTCCGGGGTCTACTTTCAAAACCCTGCAGGCGCTGGTGGGTTTGCATGAAGGAGTGATCACCACCAATACCACCTTTACCTGCTCCGGTGCATTTTATGGCTGCGGGAGCAGCAAGCCGATGAAATGCCTTGACCCGGGCACATTTTTCCTGAAGACTGCTATCACCTATTCCTGCAATACTTATTTCGCCAATGTGATGCAGCGCGTCATCAACAATTCAAAGTTTCCATCCATTGACAGCAGTCTGAGGTCCTGGAACAAATACATGTATGGTTTTGGATTGGGAAAAAGATTAGGGGTGGATATTCCTACAGAAAGGAAAGGAAACATACCCACACCCGAGGATTTCAATAAGATATATGGACAAGGGCATTGGAATTACTGTACGTTCCGTTCCGTTAGTATCGGCCAGGGGGAAGTAAATGTCACCCCCATTCAGGTAGCAAACGAGATGGCCTTTATCGCCAACAAAGGGTGGTTTATCACACCCCATATCGTTGACTCTATTGAGGGTGGAGATAAATACGGGCTGCTGGCGAAATACAAAAAGAAGAATGTACCGATGGAAATACCGGATAGTATTTTTGAAGCCGTTCATGATGGTATGCAGGGAGTGATGGAAAGCGGAACAGGGCGCGGTGCCCAGGTACCGGGGATCGTGATCTGTGGAAAGACCGGGACAGTAGAAAACTATGCCGTGATAAAAGGACAACTGGTAAAACAACCCAATCACTCTTTCTTTTGCGCATTTGCGCCGCGCGAAAATCCAAGGATCGCCATTATGTGCGTGGTGGAAAACAGCGGGCGGTTCGGCGGAACCTATGCAGCACCCATGGCCAGCCTGATGATTGAAAAATACCTCAATGATACTATCGCGACGGATCGGAAACTGCTCGAAGAAAGAATGGCAGCGACGGATCTTATTCCTCCGTTGATGAAGCAGCAGATGATCCGGATGGATTCTTTGAAGAAAGCGAAAGGGAATGAATTGAAAAAAGAACTAGGGGTTATAAAGGATACCCTGCAGACAGAGGATAACCCCACCGAAGAAGAAATAAAGACGGAAAAGACCAAAATGCCTAAACTACCCAGGGACAGCCAGGACAAAAAAAGGGGAGAAAAGGAGATGATGACCCCCGACAGGCAACGGCAGCCTATCCTCAACAATAAGGACTCTGCAAGAAGATAAAATGAACCAGCAAAACCGGGCCATATCAAAAGGAATTGACTGGAGTCTTATCGGGATATACCTGTTACTGGTACTGATCGGTCTTGCAGCGATCTTTGCCGCTACTTATAAAGAGGGCGACCCGGTGATCCAGGGTTTTTTGCGGTTTAAAACCGACTACAGCAAGCAGTTCTATTTTTTTGTGATCGGTATTTTTCTGGCCCTTTTCATCCTGCTCACCGACAGCAAATTCTTTCCCGCTACGGCCAACCTGGGCTATCTGGCGGGTATTTTTTTGTTATTACTGGTTTTCCCTTTTCATTCGAGGATCAAGGGCACTGAATCCATCATAAAATTGGGGACGTTCAATTTCCAACCGGCCGAATTTTGTAAAATATTCGTTGCGCTGGCATTGGCAAAATACCTTTCTAGACCGGAGACCGATTTTTCGAAAATCCGTTCACAGCTGATCGCCGCCGGTATTGCTTTATTCCCGGCTGCCATCACTCTCTTGCAGAATGAAACGGGTCTGGCGCTGGTGTATTTTTCATTTTTTATTGTGATGTACCGGGAAGGTCTTCCCTCGATCATACTGCTCATAGGATTTGCCATTGCGGCATTGATCGTAGCCACTATTGTGTTAGAGCCCAATTCGCTGGCTGTCTTTCTCACGGCCGCAGCAATGTTGCTTGTTTATATACAGCGCCGGCAGATCAAACGGCGCAAGGGTGTGCTGGTGACCATTATCTTTCTCTGGGCGTTCTGTGTCGGCATTCAGCGGTTTGCTGTTCCTTATATATTCAAACATGTTTTACAGCCTTACCAGGTAGAACGCATCTATGACCTGTTTGGTAAAGACAACCCTTACCAACTGAAGAAAATAGAGCTGAGTGAGGAAGAGGCAAAAAAGAAAAAAGAAAGCGGTTCAAGTTATAATGTCCGCCAATCCAAGATTGCCATCGGGAGCGGAAGGATCTTCGGCAAGGGATTACTAAAAGCCACACAGACCCGCGGCGGCTTTGTCCCGGAACAACGGACCGATTTTATCTTTGATACGATCGGGGAAGGATTTGGTTTTACCGGCTGTATCGTATTACTGGGCTTGTACCTTCTTCTTCTTTTCAGGATCGTGAGGATCGCAGAAAGACAACGAAGTACATTCAGCCGCTGTTTTGCCTATGCGGTAGCCGGTGTGTTTTTCTTTCATATTGCCATCAATGTAGCCATGACCGTCGGACTCGCTCCTGTGATCGGAATCCCCCTTCCATTTATAAGTTATGGCGGAACATCGTTACTCACATTTACGATCCTTCTTTTTACATTGATACGACTGGATGCGGACCGGCAAATGGTGTTGCGGTAAGAGCCGATTGAGAATTTGGAATCCGGGATTTGTATTGAAAATCCGGATCAAGAATCTTTCAAAGACATTAATTTTATTCATGATAGGTCGAATTCCCAACTCCTGATCCCCGATTCCATGAAAATCGTCCCACTTTCCGAAGGCAGCTTTACTGTTGATCAAACCAAACTCTTTGTTCCTTTTGATGTAAGCACGGATGAATTGCGTAAAAGACCGGGGGGCAGCCTGTTGGTTGAGATCCAACCTTTTTTAGTAATCACTTCAAAAGATATTTTATTGCTGGATACAGGCCTGGGGTTTTCAGCGGGAGTGAAGGGTACGCTTCAGCTATATCAAAACCTTATGAATGCGGGCATCAATCCTTCTGAAGTAACCAAAGTGTTGTTAAGCCATCTTCATAAAGATCATGCCGGCGGGGCAGGAAAAGAGAACAACGGATTGATCGGGCTTTCTTTTCCGCAAGCCACTTATTATGTACAGCGACGGGAATTATCTTTCGCTTTTGAAAAAGGATTCCCTTCATTTATTACCCGCGAATTGGAATGTCTTCGCAACAATGAAAAGGTAGAACTGTTGGAAGAGGGTGGCATTATTGACGGGTATATTTCCTATGAAGTGACAGGTGCCCATTCACCCTATCACCAGGTCTTTTGGATAAAGGAAGACAGGCACATTGTTTTTATTGGCGGCGACGATGCCCCGCAATTGCATCAGATGAAACACCGATTCGTTGGAAAATATGATCATGACGGCAGGAAGGCAATGAAACTGCGGCAGGAATGGTGGGAGAGGGGGGAAAAAGAAAAATGGACCTTCCTGTTCTACCACGATATTAAAAATCCCATTTTTACATTTTAGTCAATAGGTCCCTGCAGAAACTGTTAGGCCGGTCCTGTAAAGAACCGGCCGTTGCTAACCTATGAAAAACACCGAGTTTAAATTCATTTATTCGATGAGAGACCGATCCCTCCTCATGGGCCGGCTATCCAGGCGATCTCTCCTGTTTTCTTTAATGATCTGGATGACTTCCTGGCGGAATTCATCTTCATATTTGAAAACTTTGTTGGCCCGCTGCTCATCCATGATCTGGCGAAACTCAACCCGGTAACGCAAGCGGAGCTCAATGATTTTTTGTTGAAGGATCAGCCGGTCACCTTTATTTTCACGATGTGTCTGCACAAAGTCACGAAAATACCGGACGAATACTGGGGTAAATTTTTCCGCTTCATTCCGGGACAAACCCAGTTTGATCTGGATATATTCCCGCATCCTTTCCTGGATCTTGCCTTCCTGCTGAGAGGGTTCTTCATTTTGTGCCATTACAGAAAAACCCGGCAGTAAGCATAAAGTGAATATGACCAACCAGCGTTTCATTGTCTTCTTAATTTGTCATCATGATGTCGGCTATATCTTCTGTTTGTTCCTGGAAATCCTTTAATTCTGCATCAGGTACTCCTTGCAGCAGGGCCCGCACTTCTTTGGATTTATTATCGGTATTTACCTGCGCCGTTTCTTTCCCATTCAGACCCGCATCAATAAAGTCAATTAACTTGTCTTTTTGAGTGTCACTCATTTTTTTGATATCATGAGTAACTTTCGCAATCGCCTTGCTGCCGGGCTCCTGTTTACCACGATTGAAATATAAAAATCCTGCCAGCATGATCACACCCGTTACCACGGCAGCCGCAGCATACCGGAACCATTTGCGTTGTGTAATGGAAATGACTTTTGCTTCCTGTTTACCTGTCGTTGCGGTGATGCCTGGAGCTAAACGCTCAAAATATCCCTGCGGAACTTCATAAGGCATTTCTTTTTTCAAACCGCTCAGCAGTGGTGAAAGCATTTCTATTTCTTCTTTGGCGGTTGTATAATCACTGTTTTCGCGGATCGATTGCATCATCTTTTTTTCCAGCCCGTCAAAATAGCCCGCAGGAACCGTGAAAAGCATTTCCCTGGAAAGACCGCTCAGTACAGGAGACAAATAAGCCAATTCGTCAGTAGCATTGGCTGCTTCCATTGCTTTGATCCTGGTCAACAACTGCGCAGCCAAACCCTCAAAATATCCTGCCGGAACGCTAAAGACATTTTCAGGATTGCTGTTCGCCAATGTGCTGTTCAGCTCATGCAGTTCTTGTAATATGTTGTCTCTCTGTGTCATTTTTCCTTGCCCCTTAAAGTTTACCTCAACGGAGCTTTAATAAGATGGTTTTCAAGCCTCAAAGTTTAATGATTTAGCATGTAATCCTCGATTTTTTTAACAGCATGGTGATAGCTGGCTTTAAGGGCTCCTTCACTGGTTTCCAGCACCCGGCTCATCTCTTCGTATGGCATTTCGTCATAATACCGCAGGGCGAAAACAACTCTCTGTTTTTCAGGAAGTTGCTGAATTGCCAACTGTAATTTCCATTCGAGCTTATTTGCGTCAAAATGCTTGTCAGCCCGTATTTTATTGGCCAATCCGCCTTCCAGGTCGTTCAGGCTGATAGCCGCTCTTTTTTTCTGCTGTTCCAGGAAGGTGAGGCATTCATTGGTGGCGATCCGATAAAGCCAGGTGTAAAGCTGGCTGTCTTCCCGGAAATTTTCCAGTCCGTTCCAGACCCTGATGAGCACATTTTGAAGTACATCATTGGCATCTTCATGATCCACCACCATCCGGCGAATATGCCAGTAGAGTTTTTCCTGGTATTTTTTGATAAGAGCTGTATAGGCTTTTTCCTTCGTAACGGGGTTACGGAACTGTGCCAGCAATTCACTGTCGCTTGTCGTGGTCAGAGGCATTGATCAGGGCTTTGGTCCGGTTAGAATATTGGAAAAGGCGTTTGTTTAAATCGTATTTCTACTTAAAGGTAAAAAACCGGGGTCAATTTTTAAAGAATCAATTGCTAACAGCGCTTAACTGTTCTTTTTGCGCAGCATCACTTTTTTGGCTGCAATTACAATGTCCGGAATATCCAATCCGTATTTTTTCAGCAGGTCGACTGGTTTACCGCTTTCCCCGAATGTGTCTTTTGTGCCAACATATTCAATGGGTACCGGGAAATTTTTAGCGGCACATTGCGCAATAGTATCGCCTAACCCGCCAATGATATTGTGTTCTTCGGCTGTCACCGCACATTTTGTCTTGCGGATCGAGTTGGTCACCGCTTCTTCATCCACCGGTTTGATCGTATGAATATTTATTACTTCTACGCTGATCCCTTCTTCCTGTAGAAGGACACCGGCCTGTATCGCATTCCATACCATGTGCCCGCAGGCAAAAATGGACACGTCAGTACCTTCCGAAAAAACCTGGGCCCGGCCGATTGTAAAGTCCTCTTCCTTGCTGAATATTGGCCAAACGGGTCTCCCGAAACGGAGATAAACCGGGCCTCTATGCTCCGCGATCGCCTGTGTAGCTGCTTTGGTCTGGTTATAATCACAGGGAACGATGACGGTCATGCCGGGCAACATTTTCATCAACCCGATATCTTCCAGTATCTGGTGTGTAGCGCCATCCTCTCCCAGGGTAAGACCGGCATGGGAAGCACAGATCTTTACATTTTTTCCGCTATAAGCAATGGATTGACGTATCTGGTCATAGACGCGACCGGTTGAAAAATTGGCAAAGGTAGCGGTGTAAGGAATTTTTCCACCGATCGTCAGCCCTGCGGCTATGCCCATCATATTGGCTTCCGCGATGCCGCATTGAAAAAAACGGTCCGGGAATTCTTTTATGAACTGGTTCAATTTAAGGGAACCTCCCAGGTCCGCGGTGAGCGCAACAATGTTTGAATTTTTCCTCGCGGCTTCCACGATGCCGTCTCCAAAACCGCTGCGGGTATCTTTATTACCGGTTGATTGAATTTCTTTTAACATGGTTGCGGCAAAAATAAGCGTTGGTAGTTGAATGCTAAGAAACAAAAAAATGATGGGGAAAATTTATGCAAGACACACGGAAGATTCAAAAGAAGGCCAGGGTCGATCCTTGCTTTCTGAACCTGGGTTTTTTGCTCCAGGACTCTTGTACCTTCAATTAAGCTCCCCGGTCTGCCGGCTAAAAACCGTTTTATCGGCCTTTAACCGTTGTTCCCATTCCCAGGCAGTGGCCATTATTTCGTGCAGCGAAAAACGAGGTACCCAGCCCAGTATTTTTTTAGCGAGATCATTATTGGCATAGATTGCAATCACGTCTCCGGGGCGCCTTGGCCCTATTTCATAATTCAATTTGACAGCACTGACTTTTTCAAATGCATGGATCATTTCCATTACGGAAATGCCGTTACCACTGCCCAGGTTAAAGACCGGGCAGAGATCTTTGTTACTGTCTTTTTCCAGGTATTTCAGTGCAAGCGTATGTGCACTGGCAATATCACAGACATGGATATAATCCCGGATACAGGAACCATCTCTGGTGGGATAATCATTGCCGTGTACATACATTTTGACAATGCGGCCGGCCGCTGTTTGGGTAATGACCGGCACAAGATTCTCCGGTGTCCCTATGGGCATTTCCCCGATCTGGACAGAAGGATGGGCGCCTGCCGGGTTGAAATACCGCAACAAAATACATTGCGTACCTGAGTTCCTGGCAAATTCTTTTACTATTTGTTCGCTTATTTGCTTGGTAAGACCGTAGGGAGATTCGGCCGGCTTAAGCGGGCTGTTCTCAGTTACAGGAATTTTATCAGGACTGCCATAGACCGTACAGGAAGAAGAGAAAACAAAATAGGGGGTATGGAATTCCTGCGCACATTTCAGGAGGGTGATTAGCAATGTAAGATTGTTTTCAAAATACAGTAAAGGATGTTCCACTGATTCACCGACCGACTTGAAGGCGGCAAAATGAATGATACCCTGAATGTCCTCGTTCTCCTGGAAGATCGCAAACGTGTCATCAAAATTGCAAAGGTCAACCTTGTAGTTTTTTACTTTTTTACCTGTTATTGCTTCCACCCCTTTCAGGATCGCCGGGTGGGAGCGGGAGTTATTATCCACCGAGATCACCTCGTAACCGTTTTCAACAAGGTCAACAAGGGTATGCGAACCAATATAGCCGCAGCCGCCGGTAACTAATATTTTTGCCATAAGATATCTCTCCGCGAAAATCGGCAATTTTCCGTATAGCAGGTAAAGCGCTACATAAAGAGCCGGACGATAAAATGAATTCCTGCTGCCAGCAAACCACTGATGGGAATGGTGAGGATCCAGGCCCAGATAAGATTAAACGTTACACCCCAGCGAACAGCGGATAAACGTTTGGTGGCGCCGACACCCATAATGGATCCTGAAATAGTATGGGTGGTGCTAACAGGTATCTTCAGCGCTTCAGTCACAAATAA
The DNA here is from genome assembly GCA_964431095.1 of uncultured Chitinophaga sp. Taxonomy (GTDB): domain Bacteria; phylum Bacteroidota; class Bacteroidia; order Chitinophagales; family Chitinophagaceae; genus JJ008. The sequence goes on from CAYSIU010000042.1 coordinate 7,873, forward strand.
CGTGATGGCACCTGCTGTTTCTGCTGCGACCCCTTCAAACGGGGTCACTTTGGTTATTCTTGTCCCCATTGTTTTTACGATCTTCCACCCACCACTCATTGTACCAAGTCCGATCGCAGTATAACAGGCCAGGGGAACCCAGGTGGGCATATGGTTAAAATCGGGTATCGTATGACCGGCGATCAGCGCAGCCGTGATGATCCCCATTACTTTTTGAGCATCATTGCCGCCATGACCTATGCTGAATGCAGCGGAAGAAACCAGCTGGAGCCGCTTGAACCAGACATGCGATTTGTGCGCATTCAGCCCACCCAGGTATAACGTGAAAACAGCCATAATGATGATGACCAGTCCCAGCAGAAGCCATTTGAAGTTCTGGGCGTAGAAAAGGACATTCATGAAATAGCTTTCGTAATGCGATTTCAGTTTTGCAGGATCGAGCTCCAGTGTATTGTATAAAAAAACACAGACCAGCACAATGATGGCCAGGGAAAATAGCCGCGGTCCCCAGCCTTTCCGGAAGGAATTAATGAACCAAAGCGAGATCGTGAACGCAAAGATCATCCCGATAAGGGGGGCCAGCACAATGAAAGCAGCTGTTTTGATGATAATCGGTGAATAGATCACATTAAAGCTACCGGCATTGGCGATGGCAGCGCCGGCAAATCCACCCATCAGGGTATGCGAAGAAGAGGAAGGAATACCGGACCACCAGGTCAGCAGGTTCCAGATAATGGCGGCAATCAGGCCTGAAAAGATGACTTCCGTGGTTACGAAATCGGCCTTCACGGTCCTGGAAATAGCGCCGGCAATATTGTGTTCGGTGAAAATAAAATAAGCGACAAAATTGAATAGGGCAGCCCACAAAACCGCCTGCACAGGCGTAAGCACTTTCGTGGAAACGATCGTAGCGATGGAATTGGCGGCATCATGAAACCCGTTCACATAATCAAAGGCAAGTGCGAGGATGATGATGATGATAAGAAAAGAGGTCATACAAAACTTATTGTGATCAATTATGCATACTTGATGATGATGGATTCTATTACATTGCTGGCATCCTCGCATTTGTCAGTGACGATTTCCATCACCTGGTAGATCTCTCTTTTCTTGATCACTTCTTTGGCATCCGGTTCGGTGTCAAATAGTTTTTCAATGCTGAAATCAAAGATATCATCAGCCTGGTTCTCAATGCTGTTGATCTTCACAAGCGCCTCGGTAATTTTGCGCATATTCTTCATATCGCGCAGCTCGGTCACCGCCAACCTCACCTGTTCAGCTCCCTGTTCGATCAATTCGGCAAATTTCTGCAGACCGGTATCATTGGGATTCACCCGGTAAAAGTTGATCTTCTTGCCGGCGGCATAGATGTAATCCGCAATATCATCGAGTGAAGAAGCGAGGTAATGGATGTCCTCCCGGTCAAAAGGGGTTATGAAATTGCGGCCCAGCTCGGTGAACAGGCTATGGGTGAGTTCATCGTTGGCATGTTCTAGGTCTTCCAGGCGGGCTATCAGGGCAGCCCTTTTATCAAAATCCGGCTCTGCTACCACGTTTCTCAGCAGGCTGCCCATCTTGGATACGTTATCTGCAACTTTTTCAAATAGTTCATAGAATATCTTATTCTTCGGCATGAAGATCTTCAGGAAGGAATTAAGTGCCATATTGTTTATTTTATTCCCGGGTGGCCGGGTAGTTTGCGAAAATACCGGGTTGATCAATGGAGGGTGACGGGGGACGGAGAATTAATGATTACTTAATTCAGAAATAAAATTAGGGTAACCTTTCAATAACAAAGACTTTATATAAAGTAATTTTAAAGATAGATACTGTCTTGGCTGGATTTACCCGTCTGGCAAGGTTTTCAACCTTTTTTCTCCTGCCTGTTTCTTATGCGGGAAATTGCAAGTGGTCTTCTGCCGCCCCTGAATCTTTTCTTGTTCTCCAATGATACAAAATTCTTTTTTCCCGGGAGGAGGGGGATCAATCGGCACAGGTAACATTCTGTTAACATTGAGGTTACAATTGCTTAATAATGGAGTAACATGACGGTAATACCGGGAGTACACCTTTACCGCAAATAAAACTGTTATGAAAACAATTCAACGTGCTGCTGTGGCGCTGCTTTTCATATGCTTTTCCACTAAACCAATATTCTCTCAGGAAACAACCGCCACACAAGGGGGATCGGTCATGGATGGAAATAACAAACCCGTTCCCGGGGCATCTGTTCTTGTCACGCAGGATAACACCGGTTTTAAGACCGGCACTCAAACCAATAGTAAGGGACTTTTCCTCTTTCCCAATCTTAAACCGGGGGGGCCTTATACGATCACGGTAACTTTTGTTGGTTATGAAGAACAAAAATTTGAAAACCTCACCCTGTCCCTTGGCAATAATCCCGATTTGATCATCAGCCTGAAGAACGATACGCGGAAGCTCGAAGAAGTAATGGTGAGTGCAATCAGGAGACCCGCCATCAGTGGCATTTCCATTAACAGGAATCAAATGAATAGCCTGCCTACGATTGGAAGAAGCCTTTCAGATTTCACCCGTCTCACGCCCCAGTCCAATAACAACTCTTTTGCAGGAACCAACTTTCGTTATAATAACCTGACGATCGATGGAGCGATCAATAATGATGCAATTGGCTTCAGTAATTCTTTTGGCGGAGTGAGTGGCGGGGGACAGTCCGGCGCTGCAGGATCCGGAACCAGAACCAATCCCTATAGCCTGGATGTCATTCAGGAAGTACAGGTGCAGCTTGCCCCCTACGATGTAAAGCTGGGGAACTTCACTGGCGGTTCTGTGAATGCCGTCACCAAAAGCGGTACCAATGATATACATGGGTCAGTATATGGTTATTGGCATAACCAGGCCTTTGTAGGTAAAAGCGTGGATGGGCTAAAGACAAAGATTGGTTCTATTTTCCACGATTATCAATATGGCGCAACCATCAGCGGGCCGATCGTTAAAAACAAAGCTTTTTACATCGTAAACTTCGAACAAACCCGTCGCAAGGAGCCGACTTTTTATAATGCAGGCGATCCCGGCTCGGCAGTAAGCATTACGGACGCCACCAATATTTATAACCAGCTTAAATCAAAATATAACTACGATGCCGGTTCTTACCTCGGCGCCTATACATTATTTACCAACAGCGATAAATTATTTACAAGATTTGATTTCAACCTTAACTCCAAAAACAGCCTGACCTTGAGAGGTATATATACCAAGGGATGGGGAAATAACCTGGAACGGACCAGCACGAACTTTCAATTTGGCTCAACCGATTTTACACAGTCCACAAAGAATTTCAATCTCACGGCGGAGCTCAAATCGAAAATCTCGACTAACCTGAA
>CAYSIU010000043.1:0-11049 GCA_964431095.1 uncultured Chitinophaga sp.
AACCAAAAGAATTTTCATCGCGAAAAGGTAGTGTAAAAGACAGAAGGGGCAAGGAGCCGGTTACAAGAATTGTGGATTCAATACCCGCCTGCATCTTATTACCAAACCACAGCCATGACAAACAACTCAATCATGCAGGCGAGCCTGCTGGATATTCTTTTTGATAACCGCAATAAGGATTACGGAGCCTATGCACTCCGCAAAGGGTACAACCTGAGGTTGCTTACCGCGCTGGGAGCGGGCATCTTCGTAGTCCTTGTTTTCGCATCCATCGAGTTGGTTAAGAAACAGGACAAAACAATCGCTGGCCCCTTCGTTGAACCCGGAATAGTGATCAGGCAGTATACGATACCCGAGGTCAGGATCAAACAACCTGAAGCAGCACAGGCATCAACCAAACAAAAAAGGATGGAAAAGACCGCTGAAGCTTCTTTCAGCAGCCAGCCAAAGATCACGGATAATATTACACCGAAAGCATCGATGACCCCGGTCGAAAATCTACCGGATAAAATTCCCGGGTCGGAAAATAGCAATGGACTTCCGGCCGGTGAAAAAACAAAAGTGACGGGGCCGGCAACTACAGCCGCCTCAGCGGATCAACCGGGTCTTCCTGTAAAAGGGATCGAGCCGCAGGAAACTGGTCCCCTTTATCCCGGCGGACCGGATGCGTTGAGTGAATTTTTGAGGAAGAACCTGAATATCCCCGCGGACCTGGAGGCGGGGGAAAAGAAAATGGTTAAAATCAGATTCAAAGTGGACGTGGATGGTACAGTGAACAGTTTTGAGATCGTGAGCAGTGGCGGCAGCGAATTTGATAATGAAGTGATAAGGGTATGCCGGAAAATGCCCCGTTGGAAACCGGCTTTTCAGAACGGTGTGAACGTGCCGGTGAGCTATATCCTGCCGGTAACATTTATCGGGCTGGAATAATAAAATTTCTATAATTTGCCAGCACCTGTCGTCCCTGGTAAAATATTGCCAGGGACGGTTTTTCGGCTCCCTGCGAAGGGATTGTAAAAGAAGAAAACGATTCCAATGTTTGAAGAGTATGAAAAGAAGAAGCGGCGACAGATCTCTTTTATGAAATCCATCATGGATTATGGAATGGGACTGCTCATTCTGCTGGTAGGCCTGTTCTTCCTTTTCCGCAGTAAACTGGGAAATATTCCGCTGAATGACCGGTTAGGTAAACCGGATACCCTGGAAAAAGTATTCGGGGGTTTTTGTATCCTCTATGCTGTATGGCGGATTTACAGGGGTTATAAAAAAAAATATTTCAGGTAGATCTATCCGCACTATGAAACAGGTGAGTTCTTTTACAATATTGATCGCCTGCCTGCTCTCGCTGGCAGGATGCAAATCTTTTAAGGAAGAAAGGAATGAACTTCCCGACAATCCGGATAAAGGCACGATCCATATCAGCGCCGATGAATCGTTCAAGCCCATCATTGATGAACATGTGAAGGTTTATGAATCGCAGCATCCGAAAACAAAAATATGGGTCGATTATAAACCGGAAGCCGAATGCATGAAAGACCTGAGGCTCGACAGCGTGCGGATGGTGATTGCCACCCGGGGATGTAACGATATAGAAAAGCAATTTATCGTCGACTCATTGAAGAAAGGGCCGCTGAGTATGACGCTCGCCTACGATGCCATCGCCGTGATCGTTCACCCTTCTTCACCGGATTCCCTGCTTAGCATGGAGGAGATCAGGAATATCGTAAGCGGAAGATTTAAGAAAAATTTAATCCCTGTTTTTGACGGGGTAAAAGCAACCAGTACGGTACGTTATATCATCGATTCTGTATTGCGGGGCGACTCATTGACACACAGTGCAATGGCAGCACGCAGCAGCGAAGGCGTGATCGATTATGTCTCTAACAATCCCGGGGCGATCGGCTTTATCGGTATCAGCTGGATCGGGAATCCTGAGGATACGGCTGAACAGAGTTTTTTGAAAAAAGTAAGGATGGCTTCATTGGAAAGCACCGATAAACCGGGTTTTTACGTACAGGCTTACCAGGCCAACATTTACCTGAAGCGTTATCCAATGGTACGAGATTTGGTTTATATACTGAAGGAGAACTACCGGGGACTCGGAACCGCATTTGCCAATTTTATGAGCGGGGAAACGGGCCAGCTGATCTTTCGAAGAGCCTACCTCGTTCCGGCACAGCAAAAATTCGGTATCCGGTCGGTGAAATTGAAAGAATAAGAAGACCCAATAGTTATTTTTATATATTTTTTAAAAGAGGATAGTAAAATGAAGAAAACCGTAATCACATTTTTAACATCCTGGTTATTACTGATAACCGGGTTACAAGCGCAGAGCATCCAGGAAGGGATGAACCACCTGTATGCCGGTCGCTACAAAAGCGCGATGGGAGTTTTTCAGAAACTCCTGGCTGTCAATCCCAATAATATTGATGCCATCTACTGGCTGGGCCAGACCTACCTCGAAAGCGAAGAGATCATGGGCGCCCGAATTGCCACCACCCGCCAATTGTACGAAAAAGCATTGCAAACGACCAATGGAGCACCACTGATCATGGTGGGTATGGGTCATGTGGAATTATTGGAAAATAAGACCAATGAGGCCCGCCAGCATTTTGAAACGGCGTTGACCATGACCCGGAACAAGAAAGGAGATGACCCCGTTATTCTCACGGCCATTGGCAGGGCCAATACCGATGCAAAATTCGGGGATGCTGCCTATGCCGTACAAAAAATGGAGGCAGCGGTTGACAAGAGTGATAAGACACCCGAATTGCTCCTGGGATTAGGCAATGCCTATCGGAAAGAAAAACCAGGAGAAGGAGGTGGAAACGCCTACCAGACCTATTTAAAAGCATTGCAGCTCAATCCCAACTTTGCACCTGCCAGTTTACGGCTTGCCAAATTGTTTGAATCGCAAAAGAACTGGGACCTTGTTTTGCAATACCTGAATGAATCAGTAAGCAAGGACCCGAAATTCACCCTGGGTTATTATGAATTGTTTTATTACTATTTCTTCCGTGGCAAATACCCCGAAGCCGAAGAACAGCTGAAAAAATATATTGATAGCAAGCTTCCTGAATCGGATATCCAGGATCAATATCTTTATGCACAACTTTGCTGGGCACGAAAAGATTTTGATTGTGCCGTGGCAAAGGCCGAGAGCGTGGTAACGGCGGTGGGAGCAGCTACCAAACCCAAAGTGTACCGGTTATTAGCCGATGCCTATTTCCAGAAAGCCGACTATACAAACGCCAAAAAATACAGTGATCTTTTCTTCGCGAAAAAGAACCCGGACGATATCATTCTTCCTGATTTTGAAATAAGAGCATTGGTACTGGGAAAATTGGGAACCAGCCCGGATTCCGTATATACAACCTATATGTCCGGCATAGCCATAGACACTACGGTAGATGCCAAGCTGGGTTATTTGAAGAAAGGGGCGGCTTATTTTAAGGAAAACAAGATCCGTGATAAGGAAGCGATGATCCTTGAAAAGATCATTGAGTTAAAACCCAAACCCACGATCAATGATTATTTTGACCTGACCCTTGCGCATTATTTCAGCAACAACTTTGGCAAATCAAGGGATGCGGCATTGAAAATGGAACAGAACTTTCCTGACCAGGTGTATGGGTGGGAATGGGCGTTCAATGTCAGTAATACGGTCGATACCGTGAAGAAAGACAGTATTGCTGCCCCCGATGCTATGAAATTGTATGAGTTTAGTCAAAAAGATACAGTCAAGTATAAAAAACAATATATCAACTCGGTGAAATACCTGGGTGGCTACTATATCAACACGGCGAGAGACAAAGATAAATCGCTCGAATATTTCAGGAAATGGCTGGCGATCGATACTGCCAATGCACCCATGATCCAGGATATTATCAACCAGGTTCAGAAAATGTCGATTAAACCCGGCACAAAGCCCCCCACGGGGAACAACTCGAAAGGGAACGGCAAAATATCCAGGTCCGCCGCTAATACAAGCACCACAAAATCGAAGACAAAGACCGCGGCAAAAAATTCTGCGGTAAGACAGTCATAACTCGGTTTTCTTCTTTTACAATGAAAATCCCCTTGCTGTCATGGCAGGGGATTTTTCATTTCAGCCGCAGTTTGAGTCGACCCTCTGCATTCGATAATACGGTCCGGGGTTTTTGAAACATTCCTAGGATCAGCACGACTTTCAACGCGCATCAATTTGTTCCTTGTCATCCTTTCGGTTTCCTGAATCCTTCTTGTGTCCCGATCCTTGTACCTCCTTGAACTACCAGTGATTTTGCAAGGTAATCTCAGACTGCCGTCTTATTTTTGCTGCCTGAGCAAGCATGTATGATTTATTTACTTCAAACAGGTTTGAATAGTGCCGATGCCGGCTCTTACCTCCCGGTTGCCATCCAGGTCATTTTTGCAGTTGGGTTAGTGGCTTTCCTCATGTTGCTGACACATTTGCTGGGACCCAAAAGAAGAACATCAGACAAGCTGCAGAACTTTGCCAGTGGTATTGAAAGCCATGGTGATGCCCGCCAGCCCATGGCAATTAAGTATTTCCTCACTGCCATTTTATTTGTGTTATTTGATGTGGAAGTGATCTTTTTCTACCCCTATGCAGTGAATTTTAAAGGATTGGGTTGGAACGGATTTTGGGCTGTTATGCTTTTTGTTGGATTCTTCCTTTGTGGATTTATATATATTATAAAAAGAGGCGCTTTGAAATGGGAGGATTAGCCTTATCAAAAGGGGGACGAAGATGAACAGTCAATTAAGATCAATTGTTTATAAGTATTGGTACGATGTTCTTTCAGTGATTATTAATAAAAAAATAATTTCTTTCATTTAGAGGACTGGGGTATTTATGGCAAGACCTGTAGCCTATAATATAAATGAAAAGCCGCTGGTATCGGATATCAGTATGGGTGAGATGCCGGAAGGCCACCAGGGAGAAGGGTTTTTTGCCACTTCACTGAATAAAGTGATTGGTCTTGCCCGGAAAAACTCCCTCTGGCCCCTGCCATTCGCCACATCCTGCTGCGGTATTGAATTCATGGCACTGATGGGTTCTCATTATGACCTGGCCCGGTTTGGTTCCGAGCGGGTTGGTTTTTCACCGCGTCAGTGTGATCTGCTGATGGTAATGGGTACCATCGCTAAAAAAATGGGACCCGTGGTAAAACAGGTTTACCTGCAGATGGCTGAACCGCGTTGGGTAATGGCGGTGGGTGCCTGCGCCAGCAGTGGTGGCATTTTTGATACCTATAGTGTATTACAGGGTATTGACCAGGTGATACCCGTAGATGTATATGTGCCTGGTTGCCCGCCCCGTCCTGAAGCGATCATCGATGGAGTATTGAGGATACAGGACCTGGTGGGAAAAGAAAACTTGAGAAGGAGAAACGGCGAGAGGTATAAAGAGTTGCTTGAGAGTTACGGAATACAATAGCAAATCAGGATCACGCCCGGCGGGGCCTCCTGATCGCGATTCAAGATAAAATGGGGCATGCTGAACCGGGATCATTCATTTGAATTGTTTCCTTCAATCATCAAGAGGATCAGGCGCTGCAACAACTAATTAAGAAATGTTAACGAACAAATATATAAAGCAGAAGCTGGTTGAAAAATTCGGTGAACAGGTAACTGCATTCGAAGAACCTTATGGTATGCTGCAATTTGAAGCGCCCAAGGAATTGAATTTGAAAGTGCTGAATTTTTTATATGACGAGGAAGAACTGAAATTTCGTTTTTTAACTACCCTTTGCGCGGTGCATTATCCCGGCAACACAAAAAGGGAGCTGGCCGTGGTATATCACCTGCACAATCTGGTGGACAATATCCGGATCCGTTTCAAAATCTTTACGGATATCAACGAGCCGGATGTGTATACGGCTACAGGCCTGTTTTCAGCCGCCAACTGGATGGAAAGAGAAAACTTTGATTTTTTTGGAGTGAATTTTATCGGTCAACCTAACCTGAAACGGATAATCAACGTGGAAGAAATGGATTATTTCCCCATGCGGAAAGAGTACCCGCTGGAAGACCAATCGAGAAAGGATAAGGATGATGAGATGTTTGGAAGGGGATAATGATATAATGTGCTGATGTGCTAATATGCTAATGTGTTAATGGGGTTCGAAAAACCGAGTGGCAGTTGAAAATCGATATAAAAATCCCGAAGCAGCCGAATGTTTGAAAGGACCTGGGAACCGGAACCCGACAATTGTAAAATAACAGGATCAGGATGTCAGAACACCATATAAAATTACCGGAAGGCAGCATTGAAAAAACAACGACAACGCTGAACCTGGGTCCCACGCACCCGGCTACCCATGGTGTTTTCCAAAACATCCTGGAACTGGATGGGGAGCGCATCGTGTCGGCCGATCAAACGATCGGTTATATTCACCGGGCCTTTGAAAAGCTGGCGGAAAGAAGACCGCTTTACCAGATCACGCCATTGACCGACCGGATGAATTATTGTTCATCCCCGATCAATAATATGGGCTGGCACCTCACCTGCGAAAAATTGCTGGGGATAAAAACACCCAAGCGGGTGGATTATCTCCGTATCATCATTATGGAACTGGCCCGGATCTCGGATCACCTGATCTGCAATTCGATCGTGGGTGTGGATACCGGCGCCTACACCGGTTTTTTATACGTGATGCAATACCGGGAACTGATCTATGAAGTGTACGAAGAAGTTTGCGGCTCGAGGCTGACCACGAATATTGGCCGAATTGGCGGTTTTGAAAGAAATTTCAACGACATCGCTTTTCAGAAGCTTGAAAAATTTTTGAGAGAATATCCGAAGGTGCTGAAGGAATTTGAAAATCTCTTCCAGCGGAACCGGATCTTTATGGAACGGACACAGGGAACCGGAGCTATCAGTGCAGACCGGGCATTGAATTATGGTTTCAGCGGACCCAACCTCCGCGCTGCCGGGGTGGATTATGATGTAAGGGCGCATTCGCCCTACAGCAGCTATGAGGATTTCCGCTTTCATATTCCGGTTGGCACCACGGGTGATAATTATGACCGCTGGTTGGTTCGCAGCAAAGAAATGTGGGAAAGCCTTAGTATCATTGAACAGGCTTACCAGAAGGTGCAGGAATTTAAAGGAGCGGATGCGGAAGTATTCCACGCAGATGTTCCGGAATATTATTTGCCGGAAAAAGAGGATGTGTATACCCGGATGGAAGCCCTGATCTGGCATTTCAAGATCATCATGGGAGAAACAAAGATCCCGAAGGGAGAATTGTATTTTTCCGTGGAAGGAGGGAATGGTGAGTTGGGGTGTTACCTGATCAGTGACGGGGGGAGAACACCTTACCGGCTCCACTTCCGGAGGCCCTGTTTTATCTATTACCAGGCTTTTGAAGAATTGATCAGGGGAAGCATGCTGAGTGATGCCATCGTCACGTTGAGCAGTTTGAATCTGATCGCGGGGGAGATGGATTCCTGATAAAGGGGCTTATGAGATAATGTGCTGATGTGCTGATGTGCTGATATGCTGATGTGCTGATATGCTGATGTGCTGATGTGCTGATATGCTGATATGCTGATATGCTGATGAAGAATAAATCAATTGTGAAATGAAATTTTCGGACAATATATTAAACGAAGTACAGCAGATCATCGAACGTTATCCCGGGGGGAAGCAAAAAAGCGCGTTGCTGCCCGTTCTGCACATTGCACAGAAAGAATTTGGTGGATGGCTGAGCGTCGAAACAATGGATTATGTGGCTTCGCTGTTACAGCTGGACCCGATAGAAGTGTATGAAGTCGCTACGTTTTACAGCATGTATAATTTAAAACCAGTTGGCAAATATATGTTTGAAGTGTGCCAGACCGGTCCCTGCATGATCAATGGCAGCGAGGGTATCATTCAATACATCTATGAAAAGCTGGGCATCCGGCCGGGAGAAACAACCAGCGACGGCATGTTCACCCTGAAAACGGTGGAATGCCTCGGCGCCTGTGGCTATGCCCCGATGATGCAACTGGGCAGAACCTACCGGGAACATTTATCCAAAGAAAAAATAGATACGATCATTGCAGAGTGCAGAAACAACGCAGCAAAAAACAATTAAACTATGAGAAGACTGATATATAATATGATATTAGGGAAAAGATATCACCTGGCGATCCTGTTGGTTCTTTCTTCCGGTCTTGTTTTCGGGCAATCGAAACAGGAGACAGAAATACTGGCCAATACCCGTCTTTTACATAAAACAGTATTTGGTACAAAGGACAGTTCCACCCTTGAAGAATTGTTCGCCCGGGATCTGACCTACGGTCATTCAGGGGGTAAAACACAGTCGAGACCGGAGGCGATTAACGGGATCATCCATAATAAATCCACGTACACCGATACATCCCTGAAAACATATAATATTATGCTGAATGGAGATGTAGCGATTGTCAGGTATACGATGAAAGAAACCGAAACGAATAACGAGGGGAAAGCAGCTCCATTAAGGCTTTCGATCATGCTGGTATGGATAAATGAAAAAGGAAAATGGAAACTCTTCGGAAGACAAGCTGTAAAATTGCCGGAATGAAAAGATGGATGGCCATAGTATTATTGCTCTCATTCGGTTTTGTGCAGGCACAGACCGAAGAAGATAAATTGACCGCAACCCTTAAAGAATTTCACCAGGCGCTGGTGCATAAGGATACCATCTCCATTCTCCAGCAAACAGATAAGGTGCTGACCTATGGACACAGCAATGGATGGATAGAGACCAGGGCCGATATGATCAAAGACCTTCAGACAGGCTATATTATTTATAAAAGATATAATGAAGACAGCTTGCAGGTGATGGTGAACGGGAATATGGCCCATGCAAGATTTGTGGCAGATATAGCCGTTGTCTTAAATGGGAATAATTCTAATAATCATTTAAGAGTGCTGGAAGTGTGGGTGAAGAAGGGAGAAAGATGGCTATTATTCGCCCGACAGGCAGTGAAGTAGTCGAGAGAATAAAAAGAGGTAATTAAACTACTGATATAACGGAAGAAAAGTTTTTTAATGGCAAGGAAGTTATTATTAGAGAAAATAAATGTAGAAGGCATTCGTGGCTATGATGTATACCGCCGGGAAGGCGGCTACCGCAGCCTGGAGAAGGCATTGAAGACAATGTCACCGGACCAGGTCACTGATGAAGTAAAAAAAAGTGGTTTGCGGGGAAGGGGAGGGGCTGGTTTTCCCACGGGGATGAAATGGGGTTTTTTGGCAAAGCCAGCGGAAGTGCCCCGTTACCTGGTAGTGAATGCGGATGAATCGGAGCCGGGGACTTTCAAAGACAGGTACCTGATGGAGCATATCCCGCATTTGATGCTGGAAGGGATCATCGTTTCCTCCTATGCGATAGGTTCCGGCCGATCTTACATATATATAAGGGGTGAGTTTGACTGGATCATTGATATACTCGAACAGGCCATCGGTGAAGCAAAAAGTAATGGTTGGCTGGGTAAAAATATTTTAGGCAGCGGGTTCGACTGCGAGATCTACCTGCACCGTGGTGCCGGGGCTTATATCTGTGGAGAAGAAACGGCGCTGCTGGAATCATTGGAAGGGAAACGGGGTAACCCGAGGATCAAACCTCCTTTTCCCGCCGTGAAAGGATTATGGGATTGTCCCACCGTGGTGAACAATGTGGAGACGATTGCTGCCGTGGTCCCGATTATAAATGATGGTGGCGAAGAGTATGCGAAAATCGGGATCGGCAAGTCCACCGGTACCAAATTGATTTCTGCCTGCGGCAATATTAAAAACCAGGGTGTCTACGAGATCGATATGAACATGAGCGTGGAGGAGTTTATTTATAGTGATGAGTACTGCGGTGGTATCGCCAATGGCAGGAAATTAAAGGCCTGCATTCCAGGCGGGTCATCGGTCCCGATCCTGCCCGCTCATTTGCTGCTGAAAACCGCGAAAGGAGAAACCAGGATGATGAGCTATGAAAGCCTTGCGGATGGCGGTTTTCAAACCGGTTCGATGATGGGTTCGGGAGGATTCATCGTATTGGACGATAATCAGTGCGTGGTCCGGCATACTTTTACGCTGGCCAGGTTTTACCGTCATGAGAGCTGCGGGCAATGCTCTCCCTGCCGCGAAGGAACGGGTTGGATGGAAAAGATATTATGGAACATTGAAACAGGAAAAGGAAAGATGCGGGATATTGATCTTTTATGGGATATCCAGCGAAAGATCGAAGGCAATACCATTTGTCCCCTCGGTGATGCCGCTGCCTGGCCGGTTGCCGCAGCGATACGGCATTTCAGGGATGAGTTCGAATGGCATGTCACCCATCCCGACGATGCACAGAAAAGGAACTATGGATTGGTATCCCCTAAAGGGGAGTTAGCGGGAATTGTATAACCTGATTAACCGGGCCTGTTGTAAAAAATTTTTGAAATTGATTTGATTCAGGGAATCATTTTATAAATAATAGTAAACTCTCCCCTTCAAGGGGGACGGAGGGTGCATGGCAGAAGACAAAAAATTATTGAAAGTAACTATCGACAACATTACGATCGAGGTAGAACCCGGGACAACTATTTTACAGGCAGCCCGGAAGATAGGTGGCGATGTGGCGCCTCCTGCCATGTGTTATTACAGCAAGCTGCAGGGCAGCGGCGGCAAATGCCGTACCTGCCTGGTGGAAGTGGCAGCCGGCTCTTCCGTTGATCCCCGACCCATGCCCAAGCTGGTGGCGAGCTGCCGAACCAATGTGATGGACGGAATGGTGGTGAAGAATATCACCAGCGAAAAAGTGCTGGATGCAAGAAATGGCGTAGTGGAATTCTTACTGATCAATCACCCATTGGATTGCCCGATCTGCGACCAGGCGGGTGAATGCGACCTGCAGGACCTGAGTTACGAGCACGGCAAGGAAGGCACGCGTTATGAATTTACGCGAAGGACTTTTGAGAAAGAAGATATCTGACCGTATATTCAATTGCACATGACCCGATGCATCCTTTGTTACCGCTGCACCTATGTGGCGGACCAGTTAACGGATAAAAGGGTGCATGGAATACTGG
>CAYSIU010000044.1:0-11001 GCA_964431095.1 uncultured Chitinophaga sp.
TGATAAAGGATAAACCGGTTGGTGGCATAAGCCAGGCGGCACAGGGCACGCATGGTTCCCACCCAAAGGTTTTGCTGGTTGTCCAGGTAAAGCGAATAAATAAAATTATCCGTTACCGAACAGCTGTCTCCTGCTTTTGAAAAATAGGCTTTGATATTAATTCCATCAAACCGGTTAAGTCCATACGAAGTGCCGATCCAGATAAAACCAAATTTATCCTGTTTAATGGCATGCACCACCCCGTCACTCAAACCATCGTTACTGGTCAGGTGCCTGAAATTAAAGGTGGTGACCTGCGCTTGCACTAAAGAAGCGATGATCAGGCCAGAAAAAAACAGGGTCCATTTTCCTGTTGTATTAGACCGGTGGAGATATTGTAAGGGGTTCATTCTTATCTGAATATACCAAAGAAAAACGGGCAGGCAAAAGTTCCCGCCTCCCAAACGGATAATTCAACGGCCCGGATGTTGAAAACAGAGGCTAAAGCGTCATGGCTGAAAAGAGGCGGGAGTTATGAGCGGAAAGTCTGAAGACAAGAGCTTGAAAAATTAACCTCTTTATGCTATACTATAATAAGACTGTCCAACTGAATATACTACTGCAAAATAATGTGGTTTGATAAATGCTTTGTGCTGCCCCGAACAAAAAAATACCAGGCAACAAGCCTGGTATTTACTGTCCACGATCCTTTTCGGAAAAATATTTTGCTAATATGTTTTCTCTCCCAGTAGCCATTGATATCCCACCATGGCAGTGCCGCTCCCGATGGGGACAGCCCCACGAAGATCCGGCAAGCCAAAAGTCGTAAACCCATTGCCTCCATACGTGGTTCCCAAAATGCTGAACAATGCTGTATTCTGTGCCAGTGACAAAATCTGTCCCAGGCAAAAAGCCCATCCGCTGGGCGCAAAGAAACCGGCAAAAAGCCTTATTTCTCCCAGCATCGGTCCCGGAGGAGGGGGACCTCCCGGTGAAGGGTAAGCGCCCTGGATGCATATAATATAATTCAATCCTAATCCCCCATTTCCTTTCTTAAAACCGACTTCACCTGTGACACTGCTTTTCATTAAAAAATCATACTGCGAGCCCCCGTTATTCAAAATGATGCCATTGGTCCTCACCTTCCCGTTCACATCTAATTTCTGTCCGGGGTTGGTTGTGCCAATGCCTACATTTTGGGCTTTTGCAGCAACTGCATACAGGATCAGCACACAAACAAGCGATACTTTAAAAACTCTCATAGCTTTAAGGTTGAATTTGAATAATCGTTTCCGGATCTGTCAGGTTTAAATGAATGAATGGTCATTATTTATTATACTCGAAGGTTTTGAATCCCTCGGTATTGGAAGCCAAATACTTGGTCGTGAATTTCACCGGGTATCCCTGTGCATCCATATCATAGGTAAACAGGTAATCCAGGACCTTTACATTCTGGGCATTGAAGACCTGTTCCGTTTTTTTCAGGTTCTTGCTTCGTTTCCCGGTAAGACCATCAGTAAAGAAATTCACAATCCCCTCCTGGAAATCGAGTGAAAGTTTATTGGGCAGGCTGTCATAGTACGTGTATTCTATCCTGTAGTTGGCTTGCCCGTTGGCGGTGTTGATATCGGTCGTGATATTGCCATTTGTATAAACGTACTCGTCCTTTACTGTTAAGCCAGTACCAATGTTGGTCTGTGTCATTTGCGTAATGGAGCCGTTGGCATCATATACAAATACATATTTGTAATTGTTATCCGGCTGGTTCGGCTGATGATAGATACCATCCGCTTCCAGTAATCTCCCCGCATTATCCAGTTTGCCATTCTTTAATTCCGAATAGAGAAAATTATTCACGTCTGTAAATGTGGCAGAGAATGTATTGTTCTGGTAAGAAAACTGCTGACCCCCATTTACCGTCGTCGCCGATATCAGACGCCCCTGCTGGTCATAATTCAATGCGAAGGGGTTGGCTGGATTGTTGGAATAGGTTATTTTAACCAGTTCCCGGGGTAATTCCGCCGGCTGCGGTTGCGGAGTGTTTAATTCCTGTTTCTTGCAGGCCCCAAATCCAATAGTCCCTGCAATCAGTACATAAATGAAATTCTTTTTCATAATTGATAAGTTTAATGGTTAACGATTTTGATGACTCAAATCTGCATTGATAAATGAGGTAAAAAAATTTTATGCCTGCTAAGCGACTAAAAACACTCCCGAAGTGTAGCATCCGGAAGCTGCAACGGGAAAGAATGATCAATTGTTTTGATCAAAAAAAAAGAAGGGATAAGTTCTTTTTCCATTCGTGCATTTCTTGTTAGGCTTGCGTCGTTATTTTATACGCTTCACCTGCATTTGTTTTTATCCCGCTCTTCTTATTGACAATTTTGAGCTCTCATCAAATTTGATCAGCCATGCAAACCATAGACGAAAGAATTACCATTGCCACGGCCGGGGGCCGGTATTTTTTCAGCCCGAAAGAAATCGTGCGTCTGGAGGCGAGCAGCAACTACACCAATATCTTTTTTACGAATCACAAGAAAATGCTTTCGGCAACCGTGCTCAAGAAATTCGCCACGCTGCTGGAGCCCATGGGTTTTGTAAGAACCCACCGTACGCACCTGGTGAACCGCCAATATATTCATTGTGTTTCGCAGAATGGAAACATCATTATGAAAGATGCTTCGCTGGCGGAGATCTCGAGGAGGAAAAGAGCCGTTGTCATGAAATTACTGGGGGCGTCCTGACGAATTACTTTCTCCTGGGCCCTTCCGTTAATTTATAAATGCCATCCATTAGTTCATTCTGTCAACTAAAATATTCAATTCGCATACTTATAAACCAAACCTTATACTAAAATCCCATGTAAGAAATTTCACTATCAATATTTTCGGAAAACCATCTTATGGCAAGCCGTCCGGTCAGGCAGTATATTGTCGCTTTTCGTATACGCGATCTTCCGATTATTGTTTTATGAATTCCACTTCTCCTGGAAAGGAGAAACCATATTCTTTCTGAAGATCTTTTCCGCCAGTTGTCTCCTTATGGTCATCCTCACAGGGGGAATTGCCTGGTTCTATGGCTTTATTTTAAAAATAAAACGGTATCGCAAAGCGGCTTCGATTGAACAGTGAATACTCTATTTTTGAGAAAATTTAGAATATGTATACATCACTCCTGCTGCAAACTGACAATAAAATCTGTACGATCACGATCAACCGCCCGGACAAACTGAATGCCTTGAACAAAACGGTATTGGACGAGTTGAACGGAGCCCTGGATGAAGTACAGCACGATCCCGGGATAAGATCTGTCATTATTACAGGTGCGGGACCCAAAGCATTTGTCGCAGGGGCAGATATCAGCGAATTCAAAGGACTTAATAAAGAACAGGCCATGGCCATGGCCAAAAGAGGGCAGGATACTTTTGCAAGAATTGAAAATTCAACAAAACCGGTTGTCGCTGCGGTAAACGGGTTTGCATTGGGAGGTGGATGTGAGCTGGCAATGAGTTGTCATTTCAGGATAGCCTCCGAAAATGCAAAATTCGGGCAACCGGAAGTGAACCTGGGCTTGATGCCCGGCTATGGCGGTACCCAACGCCTGGTTCAACTCATCGGCAAGGGCCGGGCCCTGGAATTACTGATAAGTGCCAATACGATCGACGCGGCCACTGCCTTACAATATGGATTGGTCAACTACGTGGTAGCTCCCGGTGAATTATTGAACAAAAGCCGGGCTGTCCTTGATGGAATAAACAGTAAAGCCCCCCTGGCAATAGCGGGATGTATCAAAGCCGCCAATACCGTCTTTGACGAAAAAACGGATGGATATGCGTTAGAGATTCGTGAGTTCGGGAACTGTTTTGATACGGAGGATATGAAGGAAGGGGTGGCAGCGTTTTTGGAAAAAAGGAAAGCGAATTTTAAGGGTGAATAGTCAATCGTAAATTGTAAGTCGACAACCAACTAATTGTAGCCTGTTAACTGCCGGCCCTGATTGTCACTTCTCCAACAATCGCTCATCAATTAAGTACGCTGTAACGCCAATAATGTTGTCCATCCCCTGCGCATCTTCAAGGTAAACCGTAAAAGATGTAAGGTTGGTGGTTTTGAAAGTCAATATCCTTTTCCGGCCCACACTCGTACCGGAGATCTCATGGACTACCCTTTTCCCGTTGTTCATGACAATCCGGAACTTCCGGATGGTTTGACCGAGATGAATCGCTTCTCTCAGCACAATGCAATTGATTTTGGTCGGTTGTGGCAGTTCGACTATAAAATTCTGGAGGTTGATGCTGTACGCCTGAGCCGTGGAATCAAAACTCCTGATGGAGAGGTCGCCTTTCGTAAGATCACTCCGGCTGAACTGGTAATACGTATTGGCGTTCTTCAATAAATTATCTCCAAAACTTTCATCCCTGAGTTTTTTGAACCCCAGCAGTGTCGTGCTGTCTTTATCCCCGATCAATCCGTGCTGATCAGGAGGAACATTAAGTAAAAGATTGGCCCCCCTGCCTACCGATTTCAAATAGAGTTCAAATAATTTTTCTGCTGATTTTATTTTGTTGTCTTCCTCAGCACGCCAGAACCAACCCGGCCGGATGCTTACATCACATTCGGCAGGTATCCAGTATCTGCCCCTGTAATTACCCTGGTTGAGCGTATCGATCGGTGGAGCGCCAATGCCCCGTTTATATCCCGCGGTGTCCAGGAAATTCCAGTTGGGGTTGCCGGCAATCCCGTTTTCATTTCCCACCCAGCGAACATCGGGACCAATATCACTGAAGATAACGGTCTTGGGAGAATATTGGCGAACAGTATTTTCAAATCTTCTCCAGTCATATACCTGTTTTTTTCCGTTGGGACCTTCCCCATTAGCGCCATCCCACCACATTTCCCATACGGGTCCATAGTCTCTCAGTATCTCTTTGATCATTCCTGTAAAAACATCATTGTATTTAGCAGTCCCGTAATCGGGATGGTTTCTGTCCCACGGTGACAGATAAACGCCGAATTTCAATCCCGATTCCCGGCATGCCTGGGACAGTTCTTTCAGCACATCTCCTTTTCCATCTCTCCACTTGCTTTCCCTTACGGTATGTTTTGAGAATTTACTGGGCCAGAGGCAAAACCCATCGTGGTGCTTGGCCGTGATGATGATCCCTTTTGCCCCGGCTGCCTTTGCGATCCGGCACCATTGACGGCAATCCAGCTGGGAAGGATTAAAAATATCCTCACGTTCCGTTCCCTCCCCCCATTCCTTGCCGGTAAAAGTATTGGGGCCAAAATGCATAAAAAGATAATATTCCGTCTCATGCCAGTCGAGTTGCTGCTTGTTGGGCAAGGGGCCGGTATTGGTTTTCTGGCCACTGCTGAAAACGGTTTGCAGGAGGAAGGCAATAAAAATTAATCTTCTCATTTCCTTATTTTATAAGCATCATTGTTTTGTCAGTTGACAAAAGACTTGCGTAAAAATATCCCTTATCAGAAGGGCATTTCTTTACCCAAATCTTATCCTGGTAAATACTATTAAAACTCACAGGGCCCTGTCGAGATGGGTATACCCGCCATCCACATGGATCAGTTGCCCGGTAGTATGACTCGATCTTTCCGAAAGAAGGAATACGACCATATTGGCAACCTCTTCGGCGGTAGTCATTCTTTTTCCCAGGGGAATTTTTTCGGTAATGGACCTGAGCTTCCCTTCCGGGTCGGGCAAGGAACGGATCCATTTTTCATACAAAGGGGTATAACATTCCGCCACAATGACCGAATTTACCCGTATCTCATATTTCAACAATTCCACGGCCCATTCCCTTGTCAACGCATTTCGTCCGCCATTGGATGCCGCGTAACCGGAAGTATTACCCTGGCCGGTCTCCGCTACTTTGCTCCCGATATTTACGATCACTCCCTTTGTTTTGATCAATTCGGGCAAGGCATGGTGCATCATAAGGTAGTAATGCAACAGGTTTTTGTGCAGGGATGCAATAAATGACTCATAGTTCCCGCTCTCCAACCCTACTCCATCATTTACCCCGGCATTATTGACCAGCCCATCGATCTTCCCCATCTGTTTTATAATTGTCTCTACTGCTTTCTTACATTCCCCCGGATCTGTTAGTTCGGCGGTAATGGCCAACCCGTTTCCGGTTTCTTTAATGATCGCATCATTATCTGCCGTGTTCCGTCCTACCACCACAGGGATGGCTCCTTCGGCAGCCAGGGCTTTGGTAATACCTGCCCCAATTCCTTTTGCGCCGCCGGTCACAATGATCACTTTATCTTTCAATCCGAGGTCCATGGTTTATTTATAAACTGTAAAATGTCTCTGCGTTCCCGCCAAAAACTTTCAGCCGATTCTCTTCCGAAAAATTTTCCATATATTTTTCCAGCAAACTTTTCCACTGCACATAAATCCCGGAAAGCAACATTACCGGCCAATCGCTCCCAAAAAGCAAACGGTCGCAACCGAACGCCTCAAATACAGTATCAAGATAAGGATAAAAATCAGCGGGACTCCATTGCTTCCATTTTGTTTCGGTAAATAACCCAGACAATTTGCAAAAGACATCCCTGCACTGTGCCATTTCCGTTATCAATCGCTTCCATTCCGCAATATTTTTATTCCCGATATCCGGTTTGGCGCAATGATCCAGCACGAATTTCTGTCCGGGGAATTTTCCGACAAAGGCGAGGGCGGCTTTGAGCTGATGGTGATAAATCAGTATGTCATAGGTGTAATTGTACTCTGCGAGGGCTGCAATCCCCCGGAGGAATTCATTTTCCTGTAAAAAATCGCCGGATTCCGCCTGCAGGATATGCCGCCATCCTTTGATGATATTGTATTGAGAAAAATAACGAAGTCTTTCTTCAACATCATTCCCCTGTAAATCAATCCAGCCCACCACTCCTTTTATCAAGGGATGGGTTTTAGCCAGTTCTACGAGGAAATGTGTTTCCAGTTCGCTCTGATCGGCCTGTACCGCGATGCACCCGTCCACTTCGTTTCGTTTCAGGGTAAGAATGAGTTGTTCCGGCAAATAATCCTGCCGCAATATCTTCATGTCATTGGTTATCCATGCATCCCTTTTGCGATCAAACTTCCAGAAATGTACGTGACTGTCAATGATCATGGCAGTTCAAATATTTTTTTCATCAGCACCCATTTTTCGCCCGGGTTAGCCCCGGGGATCGCCTGTTGGTATTTCCACATTAATTTTTCCCATTCCTGCACTTTGAGATTCTCCGCATCTGCTTTCGATTTTCTTTCAAAAGAAAAATCATCCATGGCTTCAATCATCATGAACAGGCGATTGCCCGTGCGGTAAATTTCCATTTTATCTATACCGGCCTCTTTAATGCTTTTTATGATCTCCGGCCATACCTGCTGATGATATCTCTCATAAGCGGCGATCAACCCGGGATCATCTTTCAGGTCCAATGTCAAACCATACTTTTTCATTCCCTGATCTATTAGCAAATTAGCACATTAGCATATTAGCACATTTTCACATTGATATCGCCTCCTGTTTGCTGCTTCCCAATCCATCCATCCCCAGTTCCACCACATCACCCGGTTTCAGGTAAATGGGTGTGGGTTTTTGACCCATTCCTACTCCTGCCGGCGTCCCTGTAGAAATAATATCTCCCGGCAACAAGGTCATGAACCGGCTGGTATAAGAAACTAAATGCGGTATCTTGAAAACAAGGTTCTTTGTATGACCCTCCTGCATCATTTTTCCGTTGACCTTCAGCCAGAGCCGGCAGTTATGAATATCAGGGATTTCATCCTTTGTAGCCAGCCAGGGTCCGAGCGGCGCAAATGAATCACAACTTTTTCCTTTCACCCATTGTCCTCCCCTTTCCAGTTGAAATTCCCGTTCACTGTAATCGTTGTGCAAAAGATACCCCGCCACATATTCCATGGCGTTTTCTTCCTGCACATAAGAGGCCTTTTTACCTATGACTACCGCCAGTTCCACTTCCCAATCGGTTTTCCTGCTATTTCTGGGAATAACCAGGTGATCATTACCACCCACGATAGCGGTTGTCGCTTTTAAAAAAATGACCGGCTCTCCCGGTAAAGGCATATTGCTTTCTGCAGCATGATCCGAATAGTTTAGCCCGATGCAAATAAGCTTGGAAGGCCTTGCTACGGGTGGGCCGAAACGTACGGAGGATGGGACCGGTTTTAATTTTTCCCCGGCAATGATCTTTTGCAATGAAACGAGGCCGTCATTTTCAAAAAAACTTTCATCATAGTCCCTGAAATGATCCGACACATCAAAATATTTTTCTCCGATAATCACTCCGGGTTTTTCTTTACCCGGATCCCCGTAACGTATCAGTTTCATAGCCCTGTGTTCAATTTAATAAATCCACCGTCAATGGGATAGTCGCAACCCGTGATAAAAGAAGCTTCTTCACTGCATAGGTATAAGGCCAATGCTGCCACTTCTTCGGGCTCGCCCATGCGTCCTATCGGTTGTGTTTGGGAAAGTTTTGCAAACATTTCCTTTTCCCTGCCCGGGTAATTCTGTTGTAAATAGCCATCCACAAAAGGAGTATGCACTCTTGCCGGCGAAATGGAATTACAACGGATATTTTCACCGATATAATCTTTGGCCACACTCATGGTCATTGCCATCACAGCCCCTTTGGTCGTACTGTAGGCAAAACGATCGGCCAGGCCGGTGTGTGCAGCGATCGATGCCATATTGAGAATACTCCCACCACCCGCCTTTCTCATTTGCGGAATGGCGGCATAAATGCAATTATAAACTCCCTTTATATTTACCCGCATGAGCCTGTCAAAGTCTGTCTCAGAAGTGGTATCGGCCTTACCAATGCTGGCAATGCCGGCGTTATTAATGAGGATATGCAGTGTACCGATCTTCTCAAATACAGCAAGGATCGATTTCTGATCGGTCACATCGGCAAGATGAGCAAAAGCAGTATTTCCTTTTTGCCGGATCTCCGCAATCGTTGCATCGGCACCGCTTGCATTTAATTCTATTATATGAACTTCGGCTCCCTGTGCGGCAAAAAGTTTTGCGATTGCCTGTCCTATACCACTGCCTCCCCCGGTGATAACAGCTTTTTTCTTATCCAGTCGGAACATGATCGGTGTTTTGTTTTATTTCCATTCCATCCCTGCAGCTTACCATCAAAGCCTGGTAAAGATAGGATGCAAGTCCTTTGCATGCTCAGGGTAACCGATAGGAATGGAAAATGGATTTAATTCAGAACCCGCGTCGTTAATGAAACAATACGGAAGCGGGTATCTCTTCCTTTTTCCCGCCCTCTGACTGCAGTGATACTTTCAATGCGTTACCGCCGCCGCTGTCGAAATAATAGACCTGGATGGTATGAAACCCTTTTTTTAAGGCCGCCCTGCCGCTTTTTTCCTCTGTTCCGTGGTCGCCGTCATTATTGACTATTTCCATCCCGTCTATCAACAGCCTGCTGCCGTCATCCGATTCAGAGAAAAAAGTATATATCCCGTCCTTATCGATCCTGATATAGCCTGAAAATTCAAATCCGAATCTATCCTTTCGCATTTTCTTTTCTATCGAGATCACATCAGTGATACCCGTTGCGGTCTGATTATCCCTGGTCAGCGAACTCATATTGATCTTTCCGGGAGGTTCAAAATAAACATATGCAATACCCGGTCGCGGTTTTGATACTTTCGCAGCACCCATCCATGAATAAACTTTTGCTTCGACAATTGTGGTTGCACTTGGGATGATTGTATTCAGGCCAGAGGAGGGGAATGCCTTTGCCTTTATGATGGAGGTATGATCCGGTGTAAATGGTTCTTTGTAGACCGGGGAATGAATATCCGGCTCTGTCCCCTCTGTCGTATAATGAACAGCAACTCCTTTTTCAGCGATCACTGAGACGATGGGTTTCAGTGAACCAGGATTATAAAAGACACTTACACGAGGTTTGGTTATAAAGTTTCCAAAATTCCCGATCTTCATCACATACGCATAAGGTGCTTTGATCTTATTGGGATCATATTCCGGCAAACTGATTTCGGTATTATTACCAACCTGTTTCCCCGAAAGATCTTCGCGGGTGGAAAGAAAACTAATTTTGGTGTCAACAGGAAGCATCACATCTTTCAATATAAGTTTTCTGTGGGCAGGATATTTTGGGAAGATGGCATACAGTGTATTGGTTGAAGCATTATACGTATAAAAGATTTCTTTTACCGCATAACCCGGATCAGGATCCACTGTAAGCTTTAATAAAAGATCGCCACTGCTGTTGGCGGGTTTATAATCTCGCTTTCCCTCACTCCATTGTGAAGGGATCTTCCACCTTTGTGTATTATAAATTGCCTCCCCGTTTATTTTAAGCCATTCGCCCATCTGGAGCAACCGTTCCTGCATAATGGGTGGGATCTTTCCATGTTCATCGGGGCCGATATCGAGCAAAAAGTTTCCTCCCCGGCTTACTTTATCGATCAGCTGCAGTACCAATGATTGTGGAGAATTATAATCCCAGGCATCTTCTTCGCGGTTATACCCATAGCTGAAACCCATGCCCCGGCTCTCTTCCCAGTAATGGTCTTCAAAATCAAGGTCGGGCTGGTATTCCGGGGTAAATACAGCGCCATGATGAAACCGGACATTGGAGCCCCAGCGATCATAGGTTACGACTTTATCCTTCACCGGACTTTCATTATAGAGCCAGGCCAGGAATTCTTTTGATTTCCATACCTCATCACTCACTTCCCAGTCACCGTCGGTCCAAAATACATCGGGACGATATGTATTGATCAATTCTTTCATCTGTGGCCATGCATGTTCGGCAGCATACCTGTTCTTATCCTTTTTCCATAAGGGATTGAACCATTCAAATAAAGAATAATACATGCCGGGATGAACGGAAGTTTTTCTGACGGCTTTGAATAAATCACCCAGCAGGTCCCTTTTTGGCCCGACATCCACCGCGTTCCAGGGGAAGCCCCATGTTTTATTGGCTTCCGGGCTTGGCCACAGAGTAAATC
>CAYSIU010000045.1:0-9488 GCA_964431095.1 uncultured Chitinophaga sp.
TGTTTGCAGGAAGGGAGCCGGTGACCGAGGAGCTGCGCGCGGCGCTCAGAAGGCGGCTCCGCTACGAGCGTGCGCGCGAGCGGCGGCTAGAGAATCTCGCGGGAGCAAAGAACGAGAGGCGCCATCAGCGCGCCGAGATCGAACGAAGAGCCATGAGCCAGGCGCTCGTCGCCCTTGGCGTAGTTACCATCAAAACGAGGCGAGGATCCCCAAAACTAAAAACCAATTCCTGCAGATCGAGTATTAGCCCATTGCAGCACTGAACAGGACCTATGCCCTATCCAAAGCAAACGGGAAACAGGAAGCGATCCGGGAAGCCGAAAAACTCGATTTACCCAATAATCATTTTTACTATACTTTGCTGGGCGAACTTTACAAAGACATTGATGATAAGAAAGCGAAAATGAGTTTCCAAAAAGCCCAATCACTGGCAAAGACAGAAACGGATAAGCTGACTATCCAAAAGCAAATAGAAAAGTTGTCGTAAATAAAGCTGGCAATAAAAAAATCTCCGCCGGAAGAGTGCATTGAACATTGAACGTCATTCTCCCCAAATATTATCCTTCCCATTCAGCCACAGTTTCACCAGGTCCGTGGTCACAGATTTAGGTCTTTCGATGGGGAAACCAAGGGCCCTGTCCCAGCAAAGACTGGCCAGCACCCCCAGGGCACGGCTCACGGAAAAGAGCACAGTATAGTATTCGTATTCCACCAGCCCAAAATGCACCAGCAGGGCACCGCTGTGGGCATCCACGTTGGGCCAGGGGTTCTTTATTTTTCCCATGGATTGAAGAATGGGCGGAACCGTTTCGTAAATCGTCCAAACCGTTTGTACCAGCGAATCATCGGGCATATGCTTCTTACCGAATTCCATCTGTGCAGTGAACCGGGGATCTGTTTTACGCAATACGGCATGACCATAGCCCGGAACCACTTTCCCTTCGCTCAATGTTTTCTTTACATACTCAGCGATCTGTTCACCGGTCGGCTTTTCGGTCTTCAGCTCTTCCCGCAATTCAAAGATCCACTTGATCACTTCCTGGTTGGCCAATCCATGTAAAGGACCGGCGAGTCCATTCATACCCGAAGCATAACTTAAGTAAGGGTCGCTTAACGCAGAACCTACCAGGTGTGTCGTATGTGCGGAAACGTTACCTCCTTCATGATCAGCGTGGATGGTCATGTATAACCGCATCAGCTCTTTGAAACTTTCATCCTCATAACCCATCATATGGGCGTAGTTGCCCGCCCAATCCAGTAAGCCATTGGGTTGTATATGATCTCCATTTTTATATTTCCGGCGATAGATATACGCTGCCACGCGGGGTAGTCTTGAAATCAGGTCCATCGAATCATCGAACACTGCTTCCCAATAATCTTTTTTGTTCATACCAGCTGCATATTTCTTGGCAAACTGGCTCTCGGTCTGCAGCGCCATGACCGCCACTACAAACTGTGTCATCGGGTGCGTGTTCACCGGCAATGCTTCGATCGTTGCAAAAACATGGTTGGGTACATGGCTGCGACGTTGCCATACGGAGGTCAGGTGATGAACGTCATCATCCGAGGGCAATTCACCCAACAGCATCAGGTAGAATAATCCTTCCGGCAAAGGTTCGGATCCTCCGGGTGCCTTGGTAAGTTTTTCCCTTAATTCAGGAATAGAATAGCCCCGGAAACGGATACCTTCCTGTGCGTCCAGGAGCGAGGTTTCGGTAACCAGGCCCGTCATGCCACGCATACCCTGGTAGATCTGTGACAACTGTACTTCCCCGATCACTTTATTCCCATGCTCTTTGAGCAGTTCTTTGATCTCCACAGTCACTTTATCCGCTTTAGCCTTGAACCGGTCTTTTATAATGCCCATGGTGCCTGGTTTAAAGAAATTTATTGATACTATACTAACGGTTAAAATTACACAAAGCTGCCTGCAGGAGCAAAAAAATCGGCAGGGTTGTCCTTAACAGAAAAGATTCAATCTTTAATTATTTATTTCAAACCGGAGTCTTGTATCCAGATCCTTGAATCCCGTTTCTACTTCGGCGTTTTCCGGTATAACCAAAAAGCCACGCCACTAAAAACGATATTGGGGAGCCAGGCGGCGATCAGAGGTGGAAAGTTTCCCTTCACGGCAAATACAGTAGAAAAACGATCGGATAAAATGAACAATGCAGCAATGGTGATCCCAAGCGCCAGGTGCATGCCACTGCCACCGCGGGACCTTCGGCTGGCAATAACGACGCCGATCAGGGTAAGTAATAAAACCGCGGCGGGAGTTGCCGTACGGCGATATCGCTCCACTTTCAGGGTATTCAATCCTTCGGTCCCTCTCTGTTCCTCCTGACGGATATAAGCGACAAGGTCAGGAGTAGTGAGTTTGTCTTTCAGGTAATTATCGTTCCGGAAATCCTCCGGTTTCAGCTGTAGGTTGATGGGAAGACTTGCATAGTAATTCATTTTTTCTCCCATGCTGTCTATGGTTCTTTCCACCACCTCAAGCAACTGCCATTTCCGGCCGGCGGTATCCCATTGCAGGATCTCTGCCCGGAGATTATACTGCACTTTGTTGTTTTTTATCCGCTCGAGGAAGAAACCATGGGCCGAACGGGTGCTGCTGTCGAAATAACGCAGACCAATAAACGTATTTGAATCGATGCGTTTGTAAAAACATTGGTAACAGGCCCCGGCTGCCTGGTTCCTGGAGGGGTCATACCGGTCAATATATTTACTGTGGAAGTTGGTCCGGATAGCATTGGCCTTAGGTATCCAGTAGCGGTTGCCCACCCATAAAAGAGCCGCCAGGAAGAAGCCCCCGATCAAATAAGGTCGCAAAAAACGGTTATAGCTTGTACCACTCGCCAGTATGGCGATCACTTCCGACCGGCTGGCCATGCGACTGGTGAAAAAAATGACGGCCAAAAAAACAAAAAGCGGGAACAGCAGGCTCCATATCCAGGGTACAAAACCAATATAATATTGCCGGATGATACCGGCAGCTCCCAGGTTGGTCCTTACAAAATCATCTGTTTTTTCACTGCTGTCAACCGCCACGGCAATGACCGTAAACAATAACAGGAAAAAAATAAAGGTGATAAAAAATTTTTTCAGTATGTACCAATCAAGCTTTTGCATGTCACGACCGATAAAAACAAAATTCCTTTATCCAGACAAGCGAAGTAACGGAATTCGGAGCAATGGAAATGTGAAATTGGTTCGGGATACCGGATGCCGGATATCATTCCTCAAATCTTTCCGGATTACAATTTCGTTTTGATTCTTTCTGTTGTGCCCTTTTTCCATGCCGGGAAATCTCCCCGTGCAATATGATCCCTTGCTTCTGCAATCAGCCAGTGGTAGAAAGCGAGGTTATGCACGCTGGCGATCGTGAGCCCGAGGATCTCTTTGGCCTTCATCAGGTGACGCAGGTAGGCCTTGCTGTAATTCCGGCTTGCTTCGCAGGGAAGATTTTCATCAATGGCTGAATAATCGAATTCCCATTTTTTATTATCAATATTAATGACCCCGTTTGTAGTAAAGAGCATGGCGTTCCTGCCATTGCGGGTGGGCATCACGCAATCAAACAGGTCTACCCCCATACCGATACATTCCAGGATATTCCAGGGTGTACCCACACCCATCAGGTACCGGGGTTTATCGATGGGCAGATGATCGCAGCAGTAAGCACAGATCTCATACATCCTGTCCTCGGGTTCTCCCACGCTTAATCCCCCGATGGCATTGCCGGGTGTATTTTTGGATGCGATATATTCACAGGATTGTTTCCGAAAATCAGTGAAGACTCCCCCCTGTACGATCTGGAAAATATTTTGTGAATACGCATATCGATCGCGGGTGCCGTTAAACCTGTCCATGCAGCGATCGAGCCAGCGATGTGTCAGTTCCATACTCTTTTGGGCATATTTCCGGTCGCTTCCCCCCGGCGGGCACTCATCAAATGCCATGATCATGTCGCCGCCGATGATTCGTTGTATGTCAATCACATTTTCGGGAGTGAACAAATGTTTTGATCCGTCGATATGCGACTGAAAGGTCACTCCTTCTTCTTTTATTTTGCGGGTTCCCGATAAAGAAAAAACCTGGTAGCCGCCACTGTCAGTGAGAATGGGTCGCTGCCAGCCAATGAATTGATGAAGTCCGCCCGCTTTTTCCAGTACTTCCAGGCCGGGCCGCAGGTATAAATGATAAGTATTGCCGAGTATAATTTGAGCCCTTACCTCATCAAGCAATTGTTGCCGTGTCACGGCTTTCACCGTTCCTGCCGTTCCAACCGGCATAAAAACAGGCGTGAGTATTTCACCATGATCCGTGGTTATCTTCCCTGCTCTTGCTTTTGAATTTTGATGTTGTAACTGAAAGGTTAATACTGCCATTGGCTTGCAAGATAAAGCACATAGGACAAGGTTCAGGGCACAAAATTAAATATGTACCCCAGGCTTATTAAGCTTTCTGGAATTCTCCTTGTATCCTGAGCCTTGCTCCTTGTTCCTTGTTTCATACCTTCGTCAAATGCCGCCGATCCACTGGGAACTGATCCTGTTTTATGGATTTATTGCCGTCACCGCTATCCAGGTATTTTACTACGTCTTTTTTTTCAGCCGGGTCGCTTTTTTCAAAGCCAGGACCAAAGACCGGTCCCTTCAGCATCCCGTCTCGGTGATCATCTGTGCAAGGGACGAGGATGAGAACCTGGCCCGCAATCTTCCGGGGGTGCTGGTGCAGCAATATCCCAGCAGCAGCGAAGTAGTGGTGGTAAATGATAACTCGGCCGACGATTCAAAATATATCCTGCAGGAATTAAAAAAAACATTTAAAACACTCAATGTGGTGGAACTAACGCAGGAAGCCAAGCTGATCTCCGGCAAAAAATATCCTTTGTCCGTCGGCATCCGGGAAGCCAAACATGAAGTATTGCTGCTGACAGATGCTGATTGTGTTCCTTCCAGTGAACACTGGATCGAAAAAATGCAGGATGGTTATGATAATGGTATTGAAGTGGTGCTGGGATATGGTGCTTATCACAAAAAGAAAGGTTTACTGAATAAGCTGATCCGGTTTGAGACCTTTCATACCGCCCTGCAGTATCTTTCCTATGCACTGGCGGGTCTTCCTTATATGGGCGTGGGCAGGAATTTATCGTACCGCAAAGACCTGTTCCTGCGGAATAAAGGTTTTTCCTCGATCAATCATATCCCCAGTGGTGATGATGACCTTTTCATTAATAAAGTAGCTACCAAAAGCAACACGGCTGTCATTATTGACCCGGACGCTATTACCCGTTCTATCCCCAAAACCACCTGGCGTGGCTGGCTGCAACAAAAATCAAGACACTATACCACCGCGAAATATTATAAACCAAAACACAAGTTCCTGCTGGGCCTGTATTTTGCCACCCAGTTTATTTATTATCCTTTGCTGGCTGCGGCCATTATTTTTTACGACTGGAAGCTGGTGCTTCTTGTTTTTGGTTCCCGGCTTTTATTGCAGGCCTATATATGGGGAAAGGCCATGAAAAATATGGGTGAAAAAGATCTATGGCCCTGGTTTGTGGTGCTGGACATGTGGATGTTCTTCTATTATATCATTTTTGCACCGGCACTTTGGCGAAAACCGCACAATAAATGGTAAGGGAAGAACAGGTATAGCCTCACGGCTCACTGCTCCTCGCCAACAACTTCTATCCGATTACTGATTAATATGAATCTTATCCTGAAATACTTCAGCGAATTCAGTCCCCTCCAGCTACGACAGTTCCAGCAATTGGAGACATTGTACAAAGAATGGAATAAGAAAATAAATGTCATTTCCAGGAAAGATATTGATAGCCTCTATCAAAAACATGTGTTGCATTCACTCAGCATCGCGGCGGCTTTTGAATTCGGACCCGGCACTGAGATCATTGACCTGGGCACGGGCGGTGGTTTCCCCGGGATCCCACTGGCTATATTTTTTCCCGAAGTACAATTCCACCTGGTCGACGGCATCGCAAAAAAGCTGAAAGTGGTGGAAGCCGTTGCCCATGGCGTTGGGCTGGAAAACGTGACCACGCAACATATAAGGGCAGAGGAGATCAAAGGAAGAAAATTCGATTTTACCCTATCCCGCGCCGTTGCTCCCCTGAAAGAACTCTGGGGCTGGTCAAAGTCCCTTCTTAAAAACCGGCAACCAACTGCCGGAAACCAGCCACCCGCCTCCGGTCTCATCTGCCTGAAAGGAGGTGATCTTTCGGCTGAGATCCGGGAAAGCGGCACCCAGCCAAGGATTATGGAGATCATAGAAATATTCCCGGAAGAGTTTTTCAGCAAAAAATTCATCCTGTACATCCCCCGATAAAAATTACCAGTTTATGGTATTGCCCGGGACTTTCTTATGTCTGAACTTTACAGCGATGAAAGAAATATCTGTCTGCGTTGTGGATGATAACCGGGAGCTGAGAAATGCCCTCGAAGAGATAATCACTATGTCGGTAGGTTACAAATGTACCGGCACGATTGGTACGGCTGAAGATGCCCTCAAACAGATCCCTCTTCTTCGTCCCGACGTGGTGCTGATGGACATTAATCTTGGCGGACCGGAAAGCGGGATTGATGTAGTCAAACAGCTGAAACCGCGGATCCCCGATACTAATTTCATGATGTGCACCATTTACGAGGAAAACGAAAAAATATTTGAGGCCCTCAGCGCCGGAGCCAGTGGCTATATACTCAAAAAGACCGATCCCATCCGCTTGCTGGAAGCCATCCGTGAATTGTACGAAGGGGGCGCTCCCATGAGCAGCCAGATCGCAAGGAAGGTTGTGGCTGCCTTTCAGCAACAGGCCGAAAACAGTAATGACTCAGAAGAGCTTAGCCTTCTTAGCAACAGGGAAAAAGAGATCCTGGAGCTCCTTTCAAAAGGGTTAATGTATAAAGAGATTGCTTCGCAGATATTCCTAAGCCCCGAAACGGTGCGCAAGCACGTATACCATATATATGAAAAACTCCATGTCAGTAACCGGGTAGCCGCGGTCAATAAGTTTTATGGCAGGTGATGGTCTTAGGGTTTTTACTTACAAACCCTCTGTTGAAAAAAATACCACGAAAGTAGTATTGGTTGGCTTTAACCTTCAGTCTAACTTTAAGTCTGAAATCAGGGCGCTTAATGAAGTTTACCATTAACCATTAACCTTCCTATCGTAGCCTGGTTTCACTGGTAATTGTGCCAGGCTGGCAAACAAACAAGGGGCCTTGATTCAAACCGCAAAAAGCCCACCGGTTATCCCAACGGGGGGCTTTTGGTTTTAATAACCATTACCATTTGAGTTCCAGGCGGTTGTTCTTCCGGTCAACATCTGCCATCCGCAATGATGGATCAATTTCAACTATTGTGATATCCGTTAATTTCCGCCCGCTTTCAATTGTATAAGAGCTGTTCGTCCATTTCCAGGCATCGTACAGCTTGCGGGGTATGGCAGGATCTTCCTGTGGTTTCTGGCCATACATCAGGTTGAGGGGGATATAATGTAATTCTTTGCTCCCGTCTTTAAAAGTAATTTGAACATCAATGGGCATTGGCATCAGCCCGATCCGGCTCAGGCGAACTTTTGTTTTACCAGCTTCCTCCCATAAACTATCAATGCCATAATCGATTGTTTTTGTGGAGTTGATCCAATATTCCTTGTACCAATCCAGTTTCATATCACTCACCTTCTCGGCTATGCGCAGAAAATCAGCGGCATTCGGATGTTTGAAGCGCCATTGGCGGTAGTATTCGAGCAGGATCTTATCCCGAACAGCAGCACCCGTTATATAACCCAGTTGTTCTACAAATATGGCACCCTTGGAATAAGCGGCGGCGCCATATGCTGCGTTGGTATTATAATGGTCGGCATGGGTTGTTAAGGGTTCTTCGCGGCCACTCTTTACAATGCCATAGTAACCGTTGTATTCATCGGTATAAGGGAACGCAGAACTGTTGTTCAGGAATGCGGAGATCCTTTCTTCGGCATACTGGGTAAACCCTTCGTCCATCCAGGGGTAAAGCGACTCGTTGGTAGCGAGCATACCATAATACCAGCTATGCATCCACTCATGTAAAGCGGCGCCGGGACCTATGCACAGGGTGGCCATGGGGTACTCCATGCCACCATCGCCTCCATGAATGAATGAAAACTGTTTGTACGGATAAGGACCGAATGTTTTTTCGATATAGGGCAATGCTTTTTCCGCCATATTCAGCAGATCTTCCCACTGTTGTGATGTTGCATTGGTAGGTTTATACAATACATGGATGGTAAGACTGTCTCTTAACTTCCGGGTGACATGGATATACCCTGGATCGGCGGCCCACATAAAATCATGCACGTTCGGAGCAATAAAACGCCAGGTCAGTTTATCAGCAGCCGGCTGTTTTACTTTTACACCGGCATCTTCATAGCCATAACCGATCTGGTTGGGGTTTTGCAGGTAGCCGGTCCCACCCAGTATATACTTCTTATCAATGGTAATACTTACATCAAAATCGCCCCATACTCCATAAAACTCTCTTGCCACGTAAGGGGTGGGGTGCCAGCCTTCATAATCATATTCGCAAATCTTGGGGTACCACTGGCTCATGGAATAACGGACTTTGGAACTGGGATTGTCCCGCCCGCTGCGACGAACCTGTAACGGTACCTGGGCTTCAAAATCCATATCGAACTGTACTTTCGATCGGGGTAAAATAGGTTTATCCAGTTTTACTTCCAGGATTGTTTCTTCCATTTGAAACGACTGTGGGCGGCCATTCATTTTCAGGGAAATGATCTTCTGATAGCCGATCTCATCCGGTTTCAGGTTCAGGATACGGTCTCTCACCCTCTGATCCCAATCCTGTCCCCTGCCCACCATGATCGTCCCCTGCCGCCTGCTCCTGACATCCATCATACTGCCCGGCTGAAATGCATTGAAGTAGAGATGATAAAATACCCTGGCGAGTGTGTCCGGAGAATTATTCCAGTATTCCAGTTTTTGTTTGCCGGTGAACCGGTTGGTTTGCACATTCATGTCGATATTCATCGTGTACTTCACCCGTTGCTGCCAGCGATCGGGTTGAGCGGCACCGAAAACCGGGAATAGACAGATCGTAACGATCAGAAAAAAAATCCTGTTCATTCGAATATGATTTGAGGAGTAAATTTCGGCAAACTCATGTTATAGTAAAAACAAAGTTGATTAATGGCAGGTCCGTATTCAATATTCAGACTTTTCAAATGTAACCTGACATAGAAGACTGGATGAACCCCGGGCTCCGTACTGAATACTAACCCTTCCCCGCAACGATAATAACGATCTCCCCTTTCACCGTCGCCTTCTTAAAATGATCGGTCACTTCCCTGAGTGTACCTCTTTTATTTTCTTCAAAAAGTCCATTTCATTCCAGGCTGAACCTTTATTTTCTTTCTTTCCCAAAAAAAATATCAAATTCCGCCAAGGCTTTTCGGGGTATGCCCC
>CAYSIU010000045.1:9498-10862 GCA_964431095.1 uncultured Chitinophaga sp.
TTCCCTGAGTGTACCCCTTCTATTTTCTTCAAAGAGTTTGCTGAGTTCCCGGCTTACGCTGCATTGTCGCTCCTCGCCAAAATAAATAATGAATTCCTCGAGGGTTTTTACAAGCCGTTGGGGCGATTCATAAAATATCAATGTCCTTTCTTCTTCCGCCAGCTGTTTTAACAGGCCCTGTCTTCCCTTTTTAAGAGGTAAAAATCCTTCAAAACAAAACCGGTTCGAGGGAATGCCGCTGTTGATCAGTGCCGGAACAAATGCAGTGGCCCCGGGCAAACATTCTACGCTCACCCCCACTTTGATACATTCTCTTACCAGCAAAAAAGCAGGGTCGGAGATACCCGGAGTCCCGGCATCTGTGATGATCGCCATTTTTTTTCCTTCCAGTAGCTGGTTCACCAAGTGATGCAACACTTTGTGTTCATTGTGCCGGTGGTACGGAGAAATGGGTTTATTAATGTTGTAATGAGTAAGGAGGTGAGCCGATGTGCGGGTGTCCTCTGCAAGGATAAAGTCCACTTCTTTCAGCACTTCCAGTGCCCGCAGTGTGATATCCTTGAGATTGCCAATGGGAGTAGGAACCAGATAAAGCATGACAAGTTGCTAAAGGCTAATGTGCTAATATGCTAATGTGCTAATATGCTAATGTGCTGATATGCTAATGTGCAAATGGGCTGCTGTAGAAATAGAAAAAATAAGGCATAGCATTTTCACATTTTCATATCTTCATATTCTCTAATTAATTGAGATCTCAAAATATTCCATCACAGGATTGGCCAGCAGTTTTTTACTGGCTTCTTCAGCTATCTGTTTTGCGTTATCTGCCGAGTCTGCATCGATTTGTAAAGTGATATTCTTCCCGATCCTTACGTCTTCCACTCCGTTCAACCCGAGATTTTCCAATCCCCCCATCACCGCTTTACCCTGTGGGTCGAGCAGTTCTTTCAGGGGCATCACTTTTACCTGGACTGTATAGATCATGCCATTTTATTTTTGAAAAGCAAAGATAGAAGAACATAAATAAGCACAATAAGCGGGATTGCCAGCCATTTCAACAGCAGGATGGCACCCACGGCCAGCAGCAGCAACAGGTAGCGGGGTATGTTATTCTTAATACTGAAATCTTTAAATTTCAAGGCCATCAGGGGCAACCGGGAAACCATCATCCAGGAAAATATCAGTACCAGTCCATACAAAAACCATTTATTCAGCAACAGGTCGATCACCCATGCCTCATTCACATTCCAGTAGATCAGCGGCAGGGAGGCAATAAAAATTCCCACGGCCGGGACCGGTAACCCTTTGAATGAAAATGACTGGTTTTGATCCAGGTTAAATTTTGCGAGCCGCCAGGCGGCGGC
>CAYSIU010000046.1:0-2389 GCA_964431095.1 uncultured Chitinophaga sp.
CCCTGTGTTTGTTTATGTTGATGATTCACGCGATTCCGGCTAAATAGTGGCGAAGGAGTCAAAGCACTTCCATTTTGGGAAGGTGCAGACCGAATATGAGCCGAAACTTTCATCGTCAAAACATAACATGACTGTCCAAATCGCCGACGGGTTACATCGCTCTTATGGCAGTAAGCTGGCAACAACGATCACGGTGAATGTCAAGAAATAATCTTACTTAAGATACTTGCCAAAAAATTCAACGGTTCTCTGCCAGGCCAGTTTGGCGGCTGCTTCATTGTACCGGGTGGGGGCCGTGTCGTTATGAAAGGCATGATTGGCTCCTTCGTACATGTACAATTCATAGGTGATATTATTTTTCTTCAAAGCTTCTTCATAAGCCGATATGCCGGCATTGATCCTCTCATCAAGGCTGCCATAGTGTAACTGAACGGCCGCTTTGATTTTAGCGACGTCTGCTTCGGCGGGCTGCCGGCCATAGAAAGCTACGGCTGCTTTCAAAACAGGCACATTCACCGCCAGATCGTTGGCCATACCACCGCCCCAGCAAAACCCAACCCACCCGAATTTTCCATTGCAGTCTTTCCGGGTTGGGAGATAATCAAATACTTTAATGAAATTCTGCAGGCTTTCTTCCTGTTTTAGCTGCTGAAACTTTGCCCGGGCTTCATCTTCGTTTTCAGGTGTTCCACCCAGTGGTGATAGTGCATTGGGTGCAATGGCCAGGTAGCCTGCAGTCGCTGCGCGCCGGGTTACATCTTCGATATGGGCATTCAGGCCGCGGTTCTCATGGATAACCACAACCGCCGCATATTTTTTTTCTTCTTTAGGTCTTGCCGCATAGGCCTGCATATCGCCATTCACTCCCGGATAGGAGATTCTTTCCGTGAAAAGATCTTCTTCCGTCGTTACCGCGGCATTGGCATAATTCACTTCAAGCAGCGGTAAAAGGGTCATGGCGGCTGCTACGCTGCCGGAAAGCAAAACCAGCCGGCGAAGGAACTCCTGGCGGCCAAGAGGGGCATGTGTGAATTCGTCATAGAGGTTGATGATGCGTTGATCCATAATAAAAAGTTTAACGGGTCTTTAAAGTTAGGATCTTCCGTTTTTGTGAAGACTTTTTGCACAAAGTTTTCATAAAAATTGGTTCTCCTGACAAGGCGGCAAAACCTATGGCATAATAATGGCGTCTTATTCATATAAAAGAAGAAAACCGATTAACAATTTTCTTATGAATGTATTTATTACTAAAAATTGATCCATGAAACGTATCTTGAAAATCACTGCCCTGGCACTGACCCTGGTGCTGGGCAGTTCTATTCGCAACAACAGCTCGGCTCAATATTACCGAGACAATGATATTACCTACCAGACCTTTTATGATGAATTGAGCCCTTATGGCCAGTGGATCGACTACCCGGGTTATGGCTATGTATGGGTGCCGGATGGCGGATCAGACTTCCGACCCTACAGTACCAATGGTCACTGGGTATGGACCGACGATTATGAATGGATGTGGGTGTCGGATTACGACTGGGGCTGGGCGCCCTTTCACTATGGTCGCTGGCTGGAGGATGAATATTATGGCTGGATCTGGGTGCCGGGTTACGAATGGTCTCCCGGCTGGGTGGTCTGGCGCGATGGAGGTGATTATTATGGATGGGCTCCCCTGCGGCCAGGGATCAACATCAGTGTCAATTTCAATATCGGCGGTTACAACCCGCCTTATGATTACTGGTGCTTTGTTCCCCGGCGTTATATTGCTTCGCCAAGGGTGTATGATTATTGCGTGGATTACCGTCAGAATGTGAGCATCATCAATTTCACAACGATCATCAATGTCAACAATTACCGGACGGGGTTCGGTTTCCGTTCAGGACCGAGGTTGTATGATGCAGAACGGTACTGCGGAAGAATTAACCCGGTTCGCTTCAGGGAATCTTATACTCCCGGGAGAACTTTTTTCCGGAACAATGAGGTTTCCGTGTTTCGCCCTACTATCCGCCAGGAAGAAAATCGGAATATTGCTCCCCGGAGTTTTGAGCGGTACGACAGGAATAATGCTGATTTCAGGAACCGTGCAAACAATAATGATTTTCGCAGGAACGACAATGGTTTCAGGAGAGAGGATAATACGATCGGCAATAAATTCCCGGATCGCCGCGATCGGGTTAACAATGATCAACAATTCCGGAGAAATGATGAAATAATAAGAAAGCCGCAGGATAACGGCAACAATGACGGGAACGACCAGTTTCGTCGCCGTGAAATGAAAAACAATGACGGTTGGCCACAACGGCAACCTGTACAACAGGAACAACCCAGGCAATTTGAACGGCGCAATTATGATAAAAATAAAAACAAAAATAAAGGAAAACATAAAAGCAAA
>CAYSIU010000046.1:2399-6635 GCA_964431095.1 uncultured Chitinophaga sp.
GGATTATCTCCACACCACTTGCAAAGTGATTAACACCGATGTCAAGCCCGATAATATTATGCTTGTTGATCCCGATGTTCATTTGATGGCGGTGCAAGATATATTTGTCAATTCATCGGCCTCTTTACAAAAAAGTGCAACTACAATAGAGAGCAGCAACAACAATAATGACAGCAAGAATTGCAACGATAATAATAGCAACAATAATGGCAACAATGACGGCAACGATCAATTCCGCCGCCGGGAAATGAAAAACAATGACGGCTGGCCACAGCGGCAACCCGTACAACAGGAACAGCCCCGGCAATTCGAGCGCCGTAATAATGATAATAACAGCAGCAATAATGAAGGCAACGACCAGTTCCGCAGGCGTGAAATGAAAAACAATGATGGATGGCCGCAACGGCAGCCCACGCAACAGGTGGAACCGAAACGGCAGGAACAACCGCGGCAGTTTGAACGCCGCAATGACGGCAATCAACAACAGGACAGTGAGAATAGAGGCAATGGCAAGGGTCGGGGTCGTGGCCGGTTCTGAATAACTGATGCTACCTTGGAATAAAATGGGGCTTTCTTCACAGAAAGCCCTTTCGCTTGTTAATGGAATCCATTCAAATGAAAGGATCTTCTCCTTCTTCCTGATTTTAACCAGGTCAGTATTTATTCTTAACCTTAATCAATGTTTCTGGCTCATTCGTGATTTTTCCTTCGTAAATCCACGATAAAAAAAGGAATGATTGAATAAAATCCCTCGATTTTTATCGTTTTTTCACGGAAAAAAATAGAAATTAGATTAATCCTGTTTAAAACCAAGTCACCGTATGGAAGTCCTGCAAGGGTTGCAGCTAAGGCAGCAACAAAAAGAAAAACCGGCTGATCTCTCCTTCTTCCATTATTCCTGGCAAAAAATCCTCTTATTCCTTCAACGTGTCAGGTCCATTGGTGTAACCCCGGCGCTGGATGATTATGAAAAAAGAAAGCTGGGTATTTTTAATCAACTGAATTTTTTCCAACTGATCACCGGTACTATTGTTCCAGCGATAGGTCTTTTACATAATTCGAAATATCCCGCAGGCTCCTGGTTGATGGCCTGTCTGCCATCGCTCATCAGTTTTATGGTCCTGTTTTTAAATGCTCGCTGCAGGTACAGGAATGCGTTACTCACTTATTTTATTTTTTACCCTGTATTGACCAGCTTTGTTTACCTGAACCGATTGAATCTCGGTGCGGAGCTTTCCTTTATATTATATGGTATCCTGTCTGTGTTCTTCCTGCAGGAGATCGGGTACATGATTTTCGCCATTAGTCTTTCCATGGTCAGTTATTATGTGCTTTTTACCATTCAAAAACAATTCGCTTTCCCGCCTGAGCCGGTTAGCGTGGTAGTATACCTCCTGAGCCATGCATTGACAATCGTTTATATTTTCGTTGCCTTATATCTTATCAAGAAAGAAAACACAGGGTACCAGTTCAGTATTTTGGCCAAAAACCGGGAACTGCACAAGAAAACCCTGGAAATTGAGATGCAACGGACGGATATCTCCGAAAAAGCCAACCTGCTGGAAAAACAGGCCGCAGGATTACGGGAAAGCAACGGAGTAAAGAATAAACTGTTCTCCATTATCTCTCATGACCTGAGGGCTCCCATGTTCGCGCTCCGCAATTTCTTTCAGCATGCCGGGGAACAGAATCTTTCCGGGGACGAATTAAAATTGATGATGCCTGAAATCATGAATGACCTTAATTATTCCACTACGCTGATCGAAAACCTGCTGCAATGGGCCAAGTCGCAGATGCAGGCCGATATGATCCGGCCACAGAAACTCGATGTCAGCCAACTGGTCAATGAGGTCGTCGGGATCCTGCATTTGCAATACAAGGCCAAGAAAATACAGGTGGAAACAAGGACCGATCTGCCGGCCTATGCCTATGCGGACAAGGATATGATCAGTCTTGTGATCAGGAACCTCTTATCGAATGCCATCAAGTTCACTCCCGAGAAAGG
This sequence comes from uncultured Chitinophaga sp., assembly GCA_964431095.1. GTDB lineage: Bacteria > Bacteroidota > Bacteroidia > Chitinophagales > Chitinophagaceae > JJ008. The sequence goes on from CAYSIU010000046.1 coordinate 4,405, forward strand.
GCATATTGTTATCGGTACTTATGAATCTCTTTCCTGCGTGGAAGTATTTGTGCAGGATTCGGGAAAGGGGATCAGCCGGGAGGAAATGAAAAAGATCAACAAAAATAATTTTTATTCAACCAACGGAACGAAGGAAGAGAACGGCACGGGGCTGGGTCTGATGCTTTGCAAAGAATTTTTGGTGAGAAATGAGGGTCGCCTGATGATCGAAAGCGAGCCCGGCAAAGGCAGCACTTTTTCATTCACACTTCCACTCGCATAAGAGCTTTTTGAAAATATTTTTTTCTCCCTTCAGGCCGCATCAGGCTTCTGCATTCATATAACTCTCTACCGGTTCACAGGTGCAGATCAGGTTCCTGTCGCCATGTGTATTGTTTACCCTCGCCACTGCGGGCCAGAACTTATTTTGCGTAACATAATACAATGGGAAGGCCGCCTGTTGGCGGCTGTAGGCATGATTCCATTCATCGGCCGTTACCATCGATTGGGTATGAGGCGCATTTTTGAGGGGGTTATCTTTTTTATCGGCCCTGCCTTCTTCAATGGCTTTGATCTCTTCCCGGATCGAAAGCATGGCATCGCAAAAACGGTCAAGTTCGGCCTTATCCTCGCTTTCCGTGGGCTCAATCATAATCGTACCGGGTACCGGGAAACTCATGGTGGGTGCATGAAAACCATAATCGATCAGGCGTTTCGCCACATCTTCGGCTTCCACTTCTGTTGTTTTCTTGAAGGGCCTGAGGTCAATAATGAATTCATGCGCACATTCGCCATTGTGATTGGTGTAGAGAATATCATAAGCTTTTTTTAGCCTGACCCGCATATAATTCGCGTTCAGAATGGCATACTCAGTAGCAGCTCTTACGCCCTGATTGCCTAACATTCTGATATAGCCATATGAAATAAGCAGGATGGAAGTGGAACCATAGGGTGCGGCAGAAACAGCACCTGTTCCTGATGTTTCAATTGATTGATTGTTATTCGTCAGACCGGCGCGGTCAGCCAAATGCCCCGGCAAGTGTTTAGCTAAATGTTTTTTTACACAAATGGGCCCCATACCCGGTCCACCTCCGCCATGCGGAATGGAAAATGTTTTATGCAGGTTGAGGTGACAAACATCGGCGCCAACCAGACCCGGGGCCGTTAATCCTGTCTGGGCACTCATATTGGCTCCATCCATATACACCTGCCCGCCATACTGGTGTATGATACCGGTGATCTCTCTCACCGTTTCTTCATATACACCGTAGGTACTGGGATAGGTAATCATGATCCCGGCCAGGTCAGCAGCATGTTCGGCTTCTTTTCTTTTCAGATCGTCCACATCTATATAACCATTATCAAGCGCTTTTACCACTACTACCTTCATCCCCGCCATGATGGCTGAAGCGGGGTTGGTTCCGTGCGCCGAAACGGGGATCAGCATCACGTCGCGGTGCTGATCCCCATTGGCATTGTGCCATGCTTTAATGGTAAGCAGACCGGCATATTCGCCCTGGGCGCCACTGTTGGGTTGCAGGCTGCAGGCATCCAATGCGGTAATAGCACACAAATATTTACTGAGTTCATCGATGATATACCTGTATCCTTCCGCCTGGCCTGCTGGCGCAAAAGGATGCACCCTGCTCCAGTGACTCCAGCTCAGCGGGATCATTTCACTGGCCGCGTTCAATTTCATCGTACAGCTTCCGAGTGATATCATCGACGTATTCAGCGAAAGATCCCTGTTCTCCAGTTGTTTGATGTAACGCATCATCTGGGTTTCGCTATGATGGGTATTGAAAACAGGGTGCGTGAGAAAAGGACTTGTCCGGGTGAGTGGGACAGGAATCTGGGAGAACTCAGCCTCTTGCGGGATCCCAAATGCCACAGGGTCCTGGTCATTTTCAAAACAGTTGATGAGGTCATAGAGGTCGGTTACGTCAGTGGTTTCATCCAGCGATATCCCGATATGTGTATTGTCGATATAGCGAAGATTGATGAGCTGCCGTTCGGCCTTGGCCCTGATCGCCGCCAGGTCTTTTGTTTTAACGACAAGGGTGTCGAAAAATTTATCCGAAACCAGTTCAAATCCTCTTTCTTCAATTGCGTTTGCCACGGTTTGTGTAAGTAAGGAGATCCTTTTGGCAATATTTGTCAGCCCGGCAGGACCATGATATACTGCATACATAGCCGCCATGTTCGCCAATAAGGCCTGGGCGGTGCAAATATTAGAAGTGGCTTTTTCTCTT
>CAYSIU010000046.1:6645-10857 GCA_964431095.1 uncultured Chitinophaga sp.
ATACGCAGGGCGCGGTTGCCTTGCGCATCAACACTGATGCCGATAATACGCCCCGGCATATTCCTTTTAAATTCATCTTTAGCCGAAAAGAATGCAGCATGCGGGCCCCCGTAACCTAAGGGTACGCCCAATCGCTGAGCGGAACCCACGGCTGCATCGGCACCTAATTCACCCGGAGGGGTTAGCAAAGTGAGGGCGAGCAGGTCCGTAGCCATTACCAGCATTGCTCCAGCAGCATGGACCCTGCTGATAAACTCACGGTAATCAATAATGGCGCCTTTATTGTTGGGATACTGGATGATCGCCCCAAAATAACGGTCATCAATAATTGCTGTTTGATGATCGCCTTCCACTATTTCGATCCCAATGGGCCTGGCCCGTGTGATCAATACATCTTTTGTTTGCGGGAAGACCTCCTTGTCAACGAAAAACCTCGGCCGTACGGCCATATTGGGCTTATTCACTACATGAAAGAACATGGTCATGGCTTCCGCGGCCGCGGTGGCTTCATCCAGCAATGATGCATTGGCCACGGGTAAAGCCGTCAGGTCGCTGACCAGGGTTTGAAAATTCAGCAGGCTTTCCAGCCGGCCCTGCGAAATTTCGGCCTGGTAAGGTGTGTACTGGGTGTACCAACCCGGGTTCTCGAATACGTTTCTCAGGATCACGGAGGGAATGATCGTATCATAATATCCCTGTCCTATATAATTTTTAAAAACTTTATTGGTGAATGAAAGCTCTTTGATATGCTGAAGGTATTCATGCTCACTCATGGCAGGCGGAAGATCCAGCGGGTGATCCATGCGAATATCAGCCGGCACTGTTTTATCAATTAAGTTATCAAGATTGGGTTCACCGATCGTTTTCAGCATGGCCTGGGTGTCGGCTTCATGGGGTCCGATATGACGGGCAGTGAATTCGTTAGATTGCTGTTCAAGTAGGTTCATAATTTGTCTGCTGCGAAAATAAAAGATTCGCAAAGTTACAGCCTGGCGGTGAGAAAAAACTCGTGCAACCGGTAAGCGGATAAGCGGTAGCGTATTGACTGGGAGCCATTACCTGCACGGTTCCTCAGTTATTCCCTCTTTTTTTCGTTTTCCCTGCGCCGCAGTTCATGGCTGGTATGGGAGTGTCCGTCATGACTCCAGCCGGGCGGACCGAAAAGATAATTCCATCTTTCGTGCAGGGTAAGCCCTTTCCGGCGCAGGTCCCTCCAGATATTCTTCCACTCGTGAAAGACGATATTCACGGGGCCTTCATTTTGGAGAGGCTGGGTTAACCCATATTTTATCGGCTGGTATTTTTCGGCGGGGAATTCAGGCTGAAAAGTACCTAAAAACCGGTCCCAGATGATCAGGAACAAGCCCCTGTTCTTATCCAGGGATTTGGGATTGGATCCATGATGCACGCGGTGGTGGGAGGGAGTCACCAGGATGTATTCCAGCCAGCCTACTTTATTGATTTTTTCAGTATGCACCAGTATGCCCCAGGTTTGTGTAGCGGCATAAATAAAAGCAATATCGATCGGTCTGAAGCCGCATAAAGCAATTGGTATAAAATAAACAAAGCGATACAAAGGCTCCATTACCGAGGAACGAAATCCAACGGTGAGATTGAATTTAGGAGAAGAGTGATGGGTGACATGCGTAGCCCAGAATAACCGGCAATAATGATCTACCCTGTGCAGCCAATAGTACATAAAGTCCTCAAATACCAGCAATGTTACCCAGTAGATCCAGGGAGAAGAAATGGGATGAATGAACCGATGGTCATAAAACCAGGAAAGAATGAGACCCACATAAATAGCCCTCAATAGCAGGTCAAGACCTGCATTCAGCAACATCAGGTAGATATTCTGGATGGTATCCTTCCACGTGTAGGTAGGCTGCCTGCGGAGGTGACTGACCACCAGTTCAAAACCGATCACGACCAGATAAAGCGGGGTCGTGATCAATATGAGCAGTTGTTCACTTGCTGTTCCTATCATGCGCAAAAATACCTGATTGCCCTGAAACAGTTGTAATTTGCAAAATGGGGAAAGATATTTTGGATAACTGGGAAACCCGATCTGCAAAAAAACAAAAGCAATACGGGCAGTACCTGCGAAACGCCCGGAAGAACGATGTATTAAAGCAATTACCCGGTCTGCACGAAGAAGCTTTTCGCAAAGTGGATTGCCTGCAATGCGCCAATTGCTGCAAAAATTATTCACCAAGGTTTAAAACGCCGGATATCAAACGGATCAGCAAACAGCTGCAGATGCGGGAGAGTGTTTTCATCGATACCTACCTGCAGGTGGATGAAGAAGGGGATTTTGTACTCCGGACAAAGCCCTGTCCGTTTCTGGGCAGTGACAATAGATGCAGTATTTATGAACAGCGACCTTCGGATTGCCGGCGTTTTCCTTATACGGATGAAGATGTTTTCTTAAAAAGACCCCAACTTACCCTGACCAATTCCGGTTTTTGCCCGATCACGTTTTATGTATTGGAGCGGCTGATGGAACAACCCATGTAACTGCCTTTTTTTGCGCCCCTTCTGAAGGATGCCCGATGTTTACCCTGAAGAGCATCCACAGGCATTAATTTAACAGTTTTTCGGACCCGTTATTGGGTTTCAAAACGCGACAAAATGGTTTTTTTTTATCCAAAATGTCGTATCTTTGATAAAAGAAAGAAAATGGCAAAAAAGGTTAAAAGAATAAAACCATACTCTATAAAGGAAAAACCACTACCTGCAGTGGGGGAAGCCGCTATACAGTATGATACCCTCCGTGTAATTTTGGGAGGCAATAAATCCACAAAAAAAATGATCGGGGGTGATTTTGACCTGATCGCCCTCACCCGGGAAGGCGTAAAAAAATCCTCGCTAAAATCGCTGGCAGCTTATCTGGGTATTTCCATGGAAACCATGAGTCGCCTGTTGCATTCATCCCATCGCACGATCCAGCGAAAAGATGACGAAGCGCTCCTGGATACCCTGAAGACAGAGAAGATCCTGGAGCTGGCTGCATTTGCAAAAAGAGGCATCGAGGTTACCGGCAGCAAAGGGGCTTTTAAGGAATGTTTACACAGCCCGCTTATTTCATTGGGAAATAAAACACCGCTTGATTTCCTTGATACTTCTTTTGGGATCCAGCTGGCATTGAAAATACTGGGCCGTCTGGAGCAGGGCGTGTTTTCTTAAGCTATGGAGCTATACCGTATTGCACAGGAACAATATGCAGATGACCTGAGTGGCAACGGCGCAAAGATCTATGGAGGCCGTTGGAACAGCGAGGGACAATTGGCTCTGTATGCGGCTGCTTCCCGTTCCCTGGCTTTGCTGGAAACATTGGCACATGTACCCGCACGCCTTTTGCAACAGAAAGTGTATATGCTGATCACCATCGGAGTTCCTGATCTTTCTCCTGTACAAACCATCGATTGGAATCAATTACCAGGTGGTTGGGATACTCCGGATATCCGGCCTATGACCCAAAAGTTGGGAGATCATTTCCTGGGGGAAAGAAAAAAACTGCTTTTGTCAGTTCCCAGCGTAGTCATACCGGAAGAGAATAATTATATATTGAATCCCCTGCACGCCGATAGTAAAAAAGTGAAACTGCTATATAAGCGGCGTATTTATTTTGATAAAAGACTGGAGGGTAATTTATAATTCAACGCTGCTGACCCGCCGGTTATAGTAATCTTACCTATATATCTTTACTTTTTGTCCTGCCCGCTTTTATCGCTGTTGCCCGAGGTCATGATGAGCCCGTAGATAATGAGGGCAACCACAATGAGCACAATCGCTTTCATAAAACTATTTGGTGGTCAGTTCTTCCCAGGCGGCTTGTAAGGGACGTTGTATGCCATCCGTCTTCCATTGTTCACCCCCGGGAATTAGCGTGGCTTTTAGTATTTCGTCTTTTGTTTTACCCGCTTTAATTTCTCCCTCCACAAATTTCAGCACGTTACCGAGATAATCCCTGAAGGCTTTGAGGTCATCGGCATTTCCGGTTACTTCATAACCGGTAGCGGCATGTCCGTAGATATATTTTGTATTATTGTCAAATTTATCCAGGCCCTTGTCCAGTACTTTGATCCAACTATTCATATTGGCGCCGGCGCCGCGGTCTACGAAAGGATGACGGCGGTTGAATACCAGGTCGCCGCAATGGACAATATTGGCGTGCTCAAAATGCACATAGCAGTCGCCATTGGTATGAGC
>CAYSIU010000047.1:0-10806 GCA_964431095.1 uncultured Chitinophaga sp.
ATCCCTTGCCGGTTGGGGAGAGAATGAGCCACGGCCTTTTGTTCCGCCATTGGGGCCCAGGCACCGATATGGGTAAGAATGGATTTCATTTTGTTGATCACCGTAGCCGGCCCCATGCTCCAGCACACGCGCAGACCGGTAGAAGCGAATACTTTGCTGATCGCGTCAATGAAAATGGTATAGTCTCTCATAGCCGGGCGAAGCGAAACCGGATTATAGTGCTGTATATCGCCATAGGTCAGATGCCAGTACATCTGGTCATACATGACATACAATTTTTTTTCACCGTCCCCTCTTCTTTTATTTTCTGCTATTACCAGATCGCAGATAGCTTCCAGCTCCTCTTTACGGAATGTAGTGCCAGTGGGGTTTTGCGGGGAACAGAGAGAGATCAGCGTAGCTTCTTTAATAAAAGGACGGATCGTATCGGCCGTAGGCATAAAATTAGTCGTCGCTTCGGCTTCGATGACAAGATGCTGCCCCCCCACAAAATGGGTGTAATGGTTATTGTTCCAGCTGGGGACTGCATAGATGATCTTATCCCCTTTGTCGCAAACTGCCCGGAATACAGCATAGATCAGCGGACGGCCACCCGAGGCCACCAGGATCTCATTGGTCCCATAGTCAAGCCCTTCTTCCTCTTTGACAAAAGTATGAATGGCTTCCCGCAGATCAAGGTTTCCCTCGGCTGCCGGATAGTTGGTAAAATGCTTCCGGTATGCATCCACGATCGCATCTTCCAGTTCTTTGGGAATGGGAAAGATCGAAGGATCAAAATCACCCACGGTGTAATTGTAAATGCGCTCGCCCTGGCGGATCTTTTCTTTTATCTCACTTCCGAGTCGTACGATCTCGGAGCCGATCAGTGTTTCGGATAAATACGACAATTTCATACCCCATCCCTTTGCAGCAAAAATAAAGGAATTGGGGAAGATAGTACGATAGGGTAAACCCCTAAGTCTACTATAAAAAAACCGCCTGCTGAGGCGGTTTGTAAACCAAAACACTTATTGTGTGATTTTAATCATCTTCATCATGATTACCGTGGCCGTGATGTTTGTACCAGCCGAGGTGACGCCCATTGTCATGATGTTCCTCCTTGAAATTCCTTCTTCCATACCGTACACGATCTTCATCAAAATAATAGTAGGCGCGCGGCCTGTTCACTACTACTTTGTAACCTGAATACAGGTTATATCCCCTGTACTGGTAAGGCAGGGAAGCAGAAAATTCCCAACGTCCATTTGATAGGTAAATGAACTGGTGGCGGGGTACATAATAATAACATTCAATATCCGGTAAATAATAATACTCCACGTAGTCATATCCCGGAGCCCGCCATGGGGGTTGCTCACCAATATTAATGTTAACGCCCACTCTTACCTGTGCTTCCGTTTTTTGTGAAAAAATCATTGCACCGGCAAGGAGACTCATAGCAATCAATAACTTTTTCATATGTTTGATTTTGTTTGATTTACTATTCCCAAAGAGGGTGCCAAAGCGGTAAAATGATTTCCAAAAGATTTTTTTATCACTGATAATCAGTCACAAAAGCATGGTGGAACCCTATATCTGTAACTGGCACAAAGATCAGGAATGATCGATCAACACCTTACTGTTATCATAAAGATCGTATTTCACAAATATTTCGCAGCCTGGCTGGAATTTATTCATCGAGGCTTCGGCAATCACCCCTTTCGCTTTACCCGCGAATGAAGCTGAATTCTCCGGCAACACCTCCAGTTCTAATTCCACGTAAGGATTATTGCCATTGACATAGGCGCCCAACCAGGTATATTTTTTAACAATGGCTCTTGCCGACCGGCCGGTGGCTGCAATCGAATTATTGTCCTGCTGTAATTTTTCCAGCTCGGTCTTCAATGTGTCGGAATTCAAAGGGGAAAAAGCACCACTGGGCGATGCCGAGGCAGTTCTGCCACTGAAATCCAGCACCACATTCTGATCATTCTTCGGATCAATCTTTACCGGCACTTCCATACCGGGCGCATAAGCGTTCGGATTGATGCGGGAGACCAATACCCGGCATTGTGCATTATATTTTTGCCCCAGGCTGTTTTTTACTTCCAGGATCAGTTTCACCTGCGGATTATTATTAATGGTCACACCCGTGTCTTTCACTTCCAGGATCGTTGCTCTACCCGGCGTACCGGTCTTTTGTAAACGCGATGCGTTCAGCATCGGGGCAAAAAAAAGTTTGTAAAATAAAAGGAACATTCCGCCAAACAACACGATCACCCCCAGGGTAATATAAATGCCCATGGAACCGGTGGTTTTAAGTACGGCAAAAATACCGGCCAGCAAGCCAATGATGCCACCGATGATGCCGACCCACACACCCGCATTCATTTTCATCATAGATCCAAAGATTTGATTAATTAAATAAATAAAGAAAATACAGAGAAAAGAAAATGGGTCCTTTCCCCTTTATAACGGCTTATAATCTTTGAACAAGCTCACTTTTGTTGCATCAACCTGTGCCCGGTAGTCTTTCCACTTTCCATCAAAGAAAGTATTCATCTTCTGGATCACTTCCGCCACTGCATTTTCTGCATTGCCCACCAATGTTTCTTCCTGCGGACCGGGGGTCACCATCTTGCTCCCGATAGATTGCTGCGCGAGCTGGAGCTGTGACATCACCGTTACCTCGAATGGATTTCTTGCCAACCCCTGTTTTTCGACCGTTTTACCGTTGATGAATTCGCGGATAGCTTTTATTTCGTCCTGCATTTTGGTCGTTGTTTTTCTTAATGAATCAATATCTTTTCCCTCCAATCCCCTGAGCTGCGATTGCATTTTAGTGCATACCTCATCGGCTTCGGTGAGACGATCCATGCCTTCCGTTAATTTATCCGCACTTTTCCTCAACCGGTCAAACATTTTTCTCTGGGCCAGTTTGATATCATTCCTGTTGCCCAGCCGGGGATCATCTTTGACGGTAACAAAAGTGGAATCAGAATTTCTTGCATAAATGACGACTACTTTATACGTACCCGGTAATACCTGCAGACCACCCGGCTCAGGACTACCCGGCTGAGGCCTGGCGGAACCGGGTTGGCGAAATCCTTTTTCTTCCATGCCCCAGTATTGACGGTTAAAGCCGCTGTCGACATTCCAGCGCAGTGTCCGGATCAGCTCATTGTTTGAATTGTAGATCCTGACCAGGGCACTGTCGCCACGACCTGCGCCACCACCTCCACCCTGTCCAAACCTGCCGGCACCTCTTCCTCCGCCACCCGGCGGACCGGGAACATTACCTGGTTGGGTCATCACCGGAACGTTCTCCGTTGGCTGTGTCCGGTTAGTTGAATCAACTCGTTTCGGCTTATTGATAAAAAAAGAAACTTCAGCGCCACGCCGCCTGTTTTCGGCATCCCATAAACCCAGCACACTCCATTCATAACCGGTAGCGGCCCTGTATTGTGCCTGGTAGGCCTCCGGGGCTGAGAAAACAGTTACAGTCCCATTGATAGCCATACCACCGTTTGCCGCAACTTTTCTCAGGGGGCGGATATCATCCAATACCCACAGGGCTCGTCCAAACGTGGCTATGACCAGGTCCGCCTCCCGTTCCTGGATAGCCAGGTCATACGTTGAAACAGAAGGATACCCGTTTTTCCATTGGCTAAAGGAAACAGCATTATCAAAACTTACCCATAGACCATTCTCTGTTCCGACAAATACCAGGTTCGGTTCAACGGGATCCTGGATCATGCAAAGAGCATATCCCTTCACTTTATTTTCATCCACCATTCTTGTCCATGTTTTGCCATAATCGGTGGTGCGGAAAATATAAGGTTTGAAATCCCCGCGACGGTAATCATTAGCTACAACAAATGCTTCACCCGCATTGTAGTGTGATGCGGTTATTTGTGGGATCCAGCAACCCATTGGAAGACCAGGAATCTTTCCCGCAAAATTGGTCCAGGTCTTTCCCGCATCCCTTGTTAATTGCACATTCCCATCATCGGTTCCTGCCCAGATAGTACCCTGCTCTTTGGGAGAGGGTGCAATCGTAAGAATCGTGCAAAAAGTTTCAGCCCCGGTGATATCCAAGGTCAGCCCTCCTGAGTTTTGAAAGGCTTTGATCTTTACGGTATCATTGGTGCTGAGATCCGGGGATATCGTTTCCCAGCTCACTCCTTTATTGGTGCTTTTATGCAGGAACTGGCTGCCAAAATAAATTGTCTTTTTATCAAAGGGATCCTGCGCCATGGCAGAGTTCCAGTTGAAACGTAAAAGGAGCTTTGGATCCAGTGAAGGAGGCCTGATGAACCAGCTCTCTCCGGTCTTCCAGTTCCTCCTGCCCACGGTGCCTCCCTGGCTCATGCTGTATACCCAGCTTGCATCTTCTGCATCCGGCATCGCATCAAAACCATCACCGCCGCCTATATTGTTCCAATAATAATTTCTTATCCCGCTATTGATCCAGGTATAGGCCGGGCCGTGCCAGCTGCCGTTATCCTGCATACCACCCATTACATTATAAGGGAGTTCATTATCAACATTCAAATGATAAAACTGACCGGCCGGGATCTTTTCATCAAACACCCAGTTCTTGCCACGGTCCCTCGAAATACCAATACCGCCGTCATTACCTTCCACAATGAAATTGGGGTCTTCGGGGTTGATCCACCAGGCATGGTGGTCCGGATGTATCCCCGAATAAGGGATCAGCGTGGTAAATGATTTACCCCCATCCTCACTCAGGGTGATGGTAGAATGGACATCATAAATACGATTTTCATTCCTGGGATCGACATAAATTTCCTGGTAATAAAAAGGACGGTCTGTAACCTGGTCGGCGCTACTGTTCACCAGTTGCCAGGTAAAACCGCCATCGTCACTCCGGTAAAATCCATTTTTGGCAGCTTCCACTTTGGCATATACCCTTGAGGGCATACTGCGGGCAAAGGCAACACCGATCCTTCCGAGTTGCCCTTCCGGCAAACCTTCTTCTTTGGCCAGCTTTTTCCAATTCTTTCCCCCATCAATGGTGATATACAAACCACTGCCCACGCCCCCGCTTTTCATTTCCCATGGTTTGCGCCGGAACTGCCACATGGCAGCAATCAGTTTATTGGGGTTGGATGGATCCATGACGAGGTCGGCACAACCCGTGGTGTCATTTACATACAGGATCTTCGTCCATGTTTCTCCGCCATCCGTTGTTTTGAAAACGCCCCGATCAGAATACTCTGCATAAGGATTACCGATCGCGGCGACATAAACCGTATTGGGATTGCCAGGATCGATCACTACGCGATGGATACATATTGTTTTTTCAAGTCCCATCCGTTTCCATGTTTTCCCGGCATCCATTGATTTAAAAATACCGGCACCCAGGTTGAGTGAATTCCGGGGATCTCCTTCTCCGGTTCCTACCCAAACGATGTTGGGATTGCTTTGCTGGATAGTGATCGCACCAATATTCTGCAAGGGCTGTTCATCAAAAACAGGATTCCAGGTTTGACCACTGTTTTCCGTTTTCCAGATACCGCCGGATGCAGCTCCCACATAGATCGTCGTGGGACTCGCGGCTACCGCATCGACAGCCGTGATACGCCCGCTCATTCCTGCCGGGCCGATATTGCGGGGTTTCCAGTTCTTAAATTGTTCCAGGCTCACTTTCTGGGCAGTGGCCAGGGTGCTGAATAAAGCACAAAAAACAGTGAGTAGAAAAAAATTTCTCATAGCAGGCGATTTTGAGAAAATAAACTTACTTAAAAACCTTGTCCCGAAAGCCCTCCGAACTGAAAAAAATAGAAGAATTGTTTGGACGGGAAACACAGCCACTGTCCGCCTATGCGGGCTCATTCGACCAGGTACACGATTTTCGTGAGCCATTTTGCGGTATCTTTTTCCGTGGCCGGGCCACTGATATATTGCTCTACCACGGGCGACTTTTGTTTAAGTTTATTTGCCTCAAGGTATTGGACAATATTGCCGTAAACATCTTTTAGCCTGTCATAGGCACCGGAATAATTTACATACACAGCCTTTGATGCGGGGATGTCAACCATACTGATAATGCTGTTTTCTATTTTGGTTCCAGGGGGAACGGGGATCGCCGCTGCCATATCGGCCTGCTGATTTTTTTCATCCCACATAAAATACAGGCCTGTCGCCGTACCGGCTGTTACATTGGCTTTTACGGCTTCTTCGTAAAGGATCGGCAGGTGCTGTTGATAAAATGCAGAAATATCGCTCCATTTTACCTGCTGGCGGATCATGGCAAAGCTGGTGGCAGGGAAATTCATCGGGAGCACTTCGTATGTTTTTTTGCTGGCAGTCCCGGCTTTCGTTTCAGTCATATTCTTCAAGGCAGATAAACCCCATTCGAAATCCTTTCCCATTTGTTTATCCATGCTGTAAAAGAGATTGAAAATATTCCAGGGTCTTGGGGTGTCTATTTCAAAATCCCAGGTAATACTGGTAACCCCGCCGCTTTCTTTTAGTATGAAAGTTGACCGGGCCGTTCGTTCTTTGGGCTTTGAAAAATGAAGGGAGTGAGCAACTCTTTTACCCGGGTCGAGAGCGACAATTTCAATCCTGCCTTCCCCGGATATCCCGGGATTTCCTGTCCAGGAACAAATGGCACCGACTGTTCCGTCCGTTCCTGTAAGGGTATATTTTGCCGCTGAATCCTGCTGGCTCCATACTGACCATTTGCTAAAATTCTCCAAACGGACCAGTTGTTCATACACGAGGGTAACGGGAGCATTGATGGTGACTGATTTTTCAATCTTCTGCGTTACGGGTACAATAAGGGACAAGAGGGTTGCTGCGACCAATACAAAAAACAGAAAAAGAAGGAACGGCTTTATGAATTTCATAACGACAGCGGGACACCGTTTAAAAAGGTTTTAGCTGCTTTTCATTTTTTTCTGGTTTGAGGACTACCCTGATATAATGGTTCAGGTTAACGTATTTCTGAGCGGCTTCCTGGATCATTTTGGAGCTGAGGCGATCGATCTGTTTCTGCCTGTTGAGAATATCACCCGGGTTATTGCCTGTATAATATGCTTCAAAAAGACTGTTCATCCAGAATATATTTTGTTTCATATCCACTTCCAGCTTTCTTTTCTGCTGTTCTTTTACTTTTTCGAGGTCTTGCGGCTTTACCCCGTCTTTCATGATCTTCCTCAGTTCGTCAAGCGCTGCCCGGGTTAGGGTATCCACGTTTTCCGGGGCGCAGGGGAACGAGATGGTGAAAGACGCGAAGGAATAAGGAATCTTACCCATATTACTGGTTGCACCGATGCCGTACACTTCACCTTTTTCTTCCCTCAGTTGCTCTATCAGTTTTATATCCATTAATTCACTGAGGCTTCGGAGTGCATAGGCATCATTTACATTATAAGGTACCGGTTGAGTAAAAACAAGGTTGACAAAGCTCTTGGGATCGGATCCTTTTGTTATTACCGTATCCACACTGCCGGACGGAGGTCGGATTCCCAGATCCTTGTAGTGCTCTTTCTGGGGTGAGGAAGGAAGACTGCCGATATATTTTTCCAACAAAGGTTTTATCGTTTCTTCCTGGAAAGAACCTACGAACAGGAAAGTGAAATCATTGGCATTGGCAAAACGTTCCCGGTAGATCTGCAGGCTCCGGTCGAGGTTGATCTTATCAAAATTCGCGGGATTGAGATCGCCGCCGGCGCGGGGATGGTTGCGTGCCATCAGACGCTGGAAGGCAGCGCTGAAATAAATCTCGGGGTCTGCACTGAGGTTGGTATAAAGTTGCTTTTGCCTTGTTTTGTAGGATTCAAAAGCGCCGGGGTCTTTCCGGGGGTTTGTAAAATAAAGGTGAACGAGCTGCAGTAGCGTTTCTATTTCTTTGGGGATGGTGTTCCCGTTCAATCCTTCGCTATAAGTGGATATGCTGGGATTGACCGAAGTGTTTTTCCCTTTCAGCATATTGGCAAGATCAATAGCTGAAAAATTGCCAACGCCACTCTGTGTGACGATCGAAGCGGCATAATTCCCCGAATAATAGTCAGCATCTTTTACGAGGGAGTGGCCGCCGGGGCTGAAAGCCCGGAACAGGATCTCATCGTTTTTGAAATTGGTGGATTTCAGGATCACGGTAGCGCCGTTGGAAAGTTTTATTGTCGTTATGCCAAGGTCCTCATCGGTTTTTGAGCTGATGATCTTTCCGGGTTTCAATTTACCGGCATCCATCAGGGAAGAGGCCAGCACTTTTTCTTTATAGGGCGCAACGGAAGCCAGGTCAACCGCATGAATAATACTGTCCACTTCTCCGGGCAATGGGATCTTTACGCCATTTTTTTCCGGGGCATTAAGGGTTACTACCATATTGTCCCTGGTGATCCAACGGGCTGCCAGTTTATTGATATCGGCCAGTTGTACGGAGGAAAACAATTGTTTTACAAAATCATACTCCCATTCAATACCGGGAATGGGTTCATTGATGAGGAAATTATTGATGTATTCATTCACGTACTTGTAAGATTCCTCCTTTTCCCTTTCATTGAAAATGCGATCGTAAAAACTCTGCATTTGCTTTTTTTGCAGATCAAATTCAGAAGGGGTAAAACCGTAGAGTAAAACACGACGATTCTCTTCCAGTAAGCTGTACAGGGATCGGGCCATCCCGGTATCACTGGTATTGGCAAAAAGCTGGTAGGCATCTTTGGTCCGGGCATAACTGTTGCCGTAATAAGACCCAGCCGCCACAAACGGAGGATTGGGTTTCAGGGTCAGCTCCCGGAACCTGTTATTCAACATACCGGTAAAGAGCTGGGTGTTGATGTAACGGCAGTAGTCCGCAATGGTTACCTGAGGCAGTAGTTCTTTTTTGAATAATACTTCCACCGAAGGGAATGCGGTTTCTTTATCCTTTGCTACTACTGATAACATCTCTGCATGATCGGGAACGGGAAAAAGCTCTCTTTTGCGGGGAGATGCGGCTACCCGTATACTGCTGAATATGTCCTTGATCTTTTGTTCAATATCATTAACATCAATGTCGCCCACCACGATCACTGCCTGCAGGTCGGGTCGGTACCATTCTTTGTAGAACCGTTTCAGGGAGGCATGCGAGAAAGTTTCCAGGGATTCTTTTGTGCCAATGGGCAACCGATCGGCATACCGCGAACCGCGATACTGTACGGGCAGGGTCTGCTTCATCATTCTTTCATCGGCGCCCCGGGTGAGTCGCCACTCTTCTATCACCACTCCTCTTTCTTTTTCTATTTCCTGCGAATCGAGCAGCGCATTGTGTGCCCAGTCTTCAAGGATTTGCAAGCCCTTTTCCACCAGCCCCGGCTTGTCCGTAGGCACAGGAAGTATGTAGATGGTTTCATCAAAGCTTGTAAAAGCGTTCAGGTCAGCGCCGAATTGCACCCCGATGCTCTGCAGGTAACTGACCAATTCATTTTTGGGAAAACGTTTGGTGCCGTTAAAATTCATGTGTTCCATGAAATGCGCCAGCCCCAGCTGGTCATCGTCTTCCAATACGGAACCCGCATTAACCACGAGGCGCAGCTCCACCCTTTTCTCCGGCAAACCGTTGTGGCGGATATAATAGGTAAGCCCATTGGGCAGTCGACCGATCTTCACTTTAGGGTCCACCGGCATGACCTGTTCGTTGTCGATCTGTGACCAGGCAACCGCGGCAAGGGCCATCGCCGCCAGTAAAAAGGAACAGCGTATTTTAACCCGCTTCATGCACTTTATTTAGGGAACGTAAATTTATCCGAATGGCGTTGCTTCCCAAAATAAAAAACTCAAATCTATTCACCACCTGATGCCCCGCCTTTATTTGCTCCAGCATCCTGTTTGAATTATCCCCGCCACGGCGGGGCCGTCCGGGTCTTTATTGATGGATATTTGATAATATTTAATGGCTTCATCCTTTTGGGGAAAAGCGGTCTGGCCGGCTTTCTTACATTCACCGTGCAGGTAGTGGCGGTAATTATTTCTGGTCTTTTTCCTTGTATTTCTTTTCCGCATCTTTTGCTTTTTCAAAATCAAGCACAACGCCATTAATACAGTACCGGAGGCCGGTCGGAGGGGGGCCATCGTCAAATACATGTCCCAGGTGTGCTTTGCAGCGACCACATTGCACTTCGGTCCTTTGCATGCCATGTGACTGGTCGGGAGTATAGATAATACTCCCTTTGCTGATGGGCTCATAGAAACTGGGCCAACCGCAACCGCTTTCAAACTTGGTGTCGCTTTTAAATAAAGGGTTGCCGCAGGCGGCACAATAATAAGTGCCTGTTTCGTAAAAATTCTCGAGTGGGCTGCTCCAGGGCCTTTCTGTGCCCTTCATCCGGGCAATATGGTAAACATCGGAAGGAAGTATCTTTTTCCATTCGTCGTCATTCAACGCTACTTTGCCTGTATCCGTGTTGGAATAAACAGGATTTTTTTTTACAGTATCCATTTTTATTGAATTATTGGCAGAACGATTGTTTTGGAAATAATTACAGCCTGCGTAAAAGCCCGCCAGGTTTATCAACAAAATAATTTTACCGATCGCCCGCATAGCTGTAACAGCACAAATTTACGAAGAGCTGGTTGGGTAGGGTTGTCCAGGAGATGACATTACAGGGTTTCTTAACATTTTACTTATAGGACCCCGCGGCCACCTACCTGTCAGAGCGGGTAGCGGGATGACCCTTATGACTTTTAAGCCCTGTACATGATATTTGCCAGCTCAAAAAGGCATGACTTGCTTATGTTAAACTTTAAATTATTTGGCCCACGGGGGAGGGGAGCTTGCTGAGGCGGGTGTGAGGGGGCGGAAGGCAGAAGGCG
>CAYSIU010000048.1:0-10797 GCA_964431095.1 uncultured Chitinophaga sp.
TGGAACAAAAATGAAATACATTTTGCCCATTTCCATTACATGATCCCGCCAGTAAAAAAATGCAAATACATCGTTACTATTCATGATGTTATTTTCGAAGAATACCCGAAAGAGTTTTCGCTCCGCTATCGTCTCTCCAAAAAGCTGCTTTTCCGTAAGGGCGCCTCGAATGCGGATATCATCACCACCGTTTCAGCCTATTCTAAGAATTCAATTGAAAAGTTCCTGGCGGCGCCGGCGGACCGGATCCATGTCATACCCAACGCAGTAAATGAGATTTTCTTCGCCCCGTATGCAAAAGAGCGATCGGTAGAATTCATCTCCCGGAAATACGGCATCGGTCCGTTTATTTTGTATGTCAGTAGATTTGAGCCAAGGAAAAATCATTCCGGTCTGCTGAAGGTCTATCTTGACCTCGAACTTCACCGAAAAGGGTTTTACCTGGTACTCCTGGGTCATCGCAGCCTGAAAGTAGATGCATTTGATCAATTAGTGGAAGGGCTGCCTGCCGAAATCCGGAAGTTCATTTTCATAAGTGATAAGATCAATGACGAAGAGTTGCTGGAATTTTACCGGGCCGCCTTTCTTTTTGTTTATCCATCAAAAGCAGAAGGTTTTGGGATTTCTCCCCTGGAAGCAGCGGCGCTCAAAATACCGGTCATCTGCTCCAATACTTCAGCTATGCAGGAGTTTACTTTTCTGGGCACAGGTCATGTTGATACCTCCGATAATAATGTGCTTCAAAATAAAATCGTCAGGATGTTGGAACAGCCTCCCGGTCCTGCAATGTTGCAAAGTATTTCCGATACGATCCGGCAGAAATATTCCTGGAAAGATTCGGCTGAAAAATTCTACAGGTTATTAATGCAGGAGAAAATATTATCTTCATCGCCCAAACAATTGGCAAAATGATTAGTTTCCTTCGCGGAAACTGATCAATGACCCGGGATAGTTTTCAAAACCGGTCATGGGAAAAAATGAAAATAGGAATCATCGGTACGCGTGGAATCCCCAACCGCTACGGGGGGTTTGAACAGTTTGCTGAATATTTATCCGCCGGTCTCGCCAAAAAAGGTCACGAGGTCTTCGTTTATAATTCCGATCAGCATCCCCATCAGGAAAAAAAATTAGGTTTAGTCCATATCATCGGTTGCAAGGATCCTGAAAGATGGATGGGTACGACTGGCCAGTTTTTTTATGATTTGAATTGCATCCGGGATGCGCAAAAAAGGAATTATGAGGTCCTTCTTCACCTTGGATATACCAGTGATTCGATCTGGTGGCGCCGTTGGCCAAAGCAGGCTGTTCACCTGGTAAATATGGACGGTTTTGAATGGAAACGAATGAAATTCGGAATAGTGACCCGTCGTTTTTTGAAACGGGCAAAATCCTTGGTCGCGAAAAATGGCGATTTCCTGGGCTCCGATTCAACGGCCATGCAGGAATATCTTTTGTCCAGGTACGGGAAAAGATCAACCTATATCCCTTATGGTGCAACTGTCTTTAAGGATACCGACCCATCAAAGCTGAACGGCTTCCATATTCAGCCGGGTTCGTATTTTCTATTGATCGCGCGCATGGAGCCGGAAAATAATATTGAGATGATCATTAAAGGCTGGCGGGCTTCAGTACCCGGTTTTCCGTTGCTGATTGTAGGGAATAAAAGCAACCGGTATGGAAAATTCCTAGAAAAAAGATACCGGGACCCTCAGATAAGATTTATGGGCACTATTTATGATCTTTCCATCATTAATAACCTTAGATATTATTCAGCACTTTATTTTCATGGTCATTCGGTCGGAGGCACTAACCCATCTTTACTGGAAGCGATGGCTTGCGGATGCCGGATCGCAGCCCATGACAATGTTTTCAACAGGGCTGTCTTAGAAAATAACGCCAATTTTTTTTCTTCAGAAAAGGATATAATAGAGATCCTGGAAGCGGCTGCAGACAAGGAAGAGGCGAAACGGTGGCAGGAAGCCAATTGGCAGAAAATACAATCCGTCTATAACTGGCAAAAAATAATTGATCAATACGAGGAATTGATGCTCGCGGCAGCCGGGACCCGCTTATAGATCTTTACATCAAACTGCGGGAATACGTTTGTAAATGCCAGTATCCAGATCACGTATTCAGTGAGGTTCGTAACAAAGCTACCCGTAAACTGGAAGATGAATATGAAGAAAAAAAGGAGGAGCCGGTAATAATTGCTCCAGACCCGGGTAAAAAAGAAAAGTGCAATTTCAATCAACAACTTCAGCGAAAAACCGAACCAGCCAAAAATAGCCAGTGTTTCGGCCATTCCATTGGGAATCGTAGCTACAAATTCCATATTATAGAGATAATATCCCTGGATCAGGTTATGCCCGAGCAATTTCACCTGCCCCAACCCGATTCCCCACCATTCATTTTTTTCAGCCAGCATTTTCCTTGCAAGAATAAACGCATCCACCGTACGTCCCCTGGCCGAAGTGTCCACGCCGGAAAAAACATTGAGTAACCGCGTGAACAAAGGGTTGTGCCGGAAAAATAAAACCAGGATGATCACCGCAGATCCTGTGAGGGAGCCGATATTAATGATCATATTGACCATCCTGCGTTTAGCCACCAGTTGCCGGAAATAAAACAGGGTTGTGATCGCCCAGGAAAGCAGTGCAGCCGCGATCACGCCCAACGAAAACGAAAGGATCAGCGGCAGCAATAACATGGGGATCAGCCAGCGATTCTTAATGGTATTCTGCCTGAAAACGTATTGCAGGAGGTAGAAAAAAAATACAGGGATGAATAAAGTGGCATAATAGGATGCTTCATAGGTAAACAACCGGAAGCGCCAGAAATCAGGCACCCCTTTTGTCAGTTCCTGGTTGATCCAGAACAGGTCTCTCCAGGGGGTAAAGTAAAAGACGATCCCTAACAGGCAGAAAATAAAATTGGTGACCAGGAGCGGGCGGAATATCCTTTCCGGGTCACTGCATCGTTTTAAAAAAGTGTAAAAGGCCTGGCAGAAGATATAGACCATCAGGATATTTAAAAGTGAAATGATGTACACGTTCATTTCCACCCCCACAAATGCAATGTGCATGAAGATGAAAGGAACCAGGATAACCAGGAAAGGCAGGACCGGCTCCTTCTTACGTTGCAGCAGGATCCATACATAGAAAAAGGGGGCCAGCAATGCCATCCAGGTTAACCCGAATGGCAAACCCACCGAGTTAAGAAAAAAATAAATAAAGGCAAACGGGAGGTATCTATTTAGTTTCATAAAGGGATGCTTAAAAATTCCCCCTTGTTAATTCTTCTGTATCATCAACTGTTTTGTTGCTCCTGTTTCCAGTTTTGCCGGATCATATTCACCCCATAGATACGGTATATTTCAATGTACAACCCCAGCGTAATAAATAATTCGGTCAGCAGCACCGCTATCACCGTACCGGTAGCGTCGAAAAAAGGCGCCATGCACAGGTTGGCCACTATACAAATCATTGTGCCCAGCGTGAAGATCCTCAGGTAGTTCTTCTTGTGATCCCCCGCCAGCAAAACAAGGCAGGCCGGTATATTCAAACAGACCACAATCACGGCGATGCACATCATGCGGAGCAGGAAAGTCGTATAGTCATTATATTGTCCTGCCAGGAAACGAATGATCCGTGATGAAAATATAAATACTCCTGCGCTGCCCAGCGTCACCATTCCCAGAAAAGGGATATAGGCTTGCCTGAAAAAAATAAGCACCTGGCCAATTCCTTTTCCCAGTAACCGGCAAACGCGTGGGTAAGCCGTCTGCGAAAAAACATCGAGCATCAGTTTCATGGCGAAATAAATTTTTTCTGCAATACTATAATATGCCACTACAAAATAATTGGTAAAGAGACGTAGAATAAAGACCCCTATATACTGGATCGTAGTCAGAGAAAGGTTACTGACCATAACCGGCCATCCTTCTTTCAATTCATGCCCAATATCGGCCCGGCTGGGTTTTATAACCTGCAGTTTATACATCCGGGTGACCGCATAAATGCTGATAAGCCCTGTCACGATATTACCCAATCCCATGAAAAAAATATAAAGAGCCCCATCTTCTTTTCTTTTAATGAACAGCACGACCAATGCCACGAACAACAATCGCGAAAACAAGGAGGCGATCGCCATATAATGCATTTTCTCCAATCCCTGGAAAAACCAGTTGACCAGTACCGCCTGTCCCAGTACGAAGGAAAATGCCAGGAGGTATAAAGTAAAGTGTTCCCGGAACAGGGGCACGAGCAGTAATAATAATATCAATAAAGCAAAGGCGAGAAGGCAAATGAACAGTTTGGAAACAAGCACGGTGAAAAAGACACGGGAGATCCTGGCATGGTCATTTTTATAAAGAGCAATGTCACGTATAGCGGTTCGGTTAAATCCATAATCGACGGTAACCGACAGGTAAAACATCATCACCTGTGCTACGGCGATCACGCCGAAGCCATCGGCCCCTACAATCCGAATGACATACGGAATAACGACCAGGGACAACAGAAAATTGGCCACCTGAATAATGCCCAGGGAAGAGAAATTATACAACAAACTATGACGCTCATTGACCGGCATGATGAAAACGAAGATAACAACGACCCGACAGATGCCGGGAAAAATGTACTGCATTTGTTCCCCTGAAAGCAACCCTGATGGCTGCCTTCGCGTTAAGAAAAAACCGGGAAACCGGAGGATAATGTTTTGCCGAACCTGCCAAAATAATATATTGCAACAGCAAACACGGAAGACCCTTCCTTTTTCCTAATTGTTACCAATGAATACAAACTCCAACAATCCCGGTAATCCTCCCGAGGATATTGATCTCCTCGCGCTGATCGAACGCACGGTCCTGTTTTTCAGGAAGTACAAATGGATCTTCCTGGTAGCTGTCATTTTGGGTCTGGGTGGTGGGTTCCTCACCTGGCTTAAACTACCCCGGGTGTATAAATCGAGGATGATCCTTCATTCCTTTACCCTCAGCAACCAGGATTATATAGAAGTGGTGAATAACTGGAACAGCCTGCTGGGAAAAGGAGATATGGAGATCCTGGCTTCTTCTTTTGGCATTCCTCGTGATGTGCTCGGAAAGGTCAAACAAATTAAAGGCAACGAGATCCAGAAAGTTTTTACAGCCACCAATCCCAATGGTTTCTACATTGATGTGTTTGTTACGGATCATCGCATATTGGGTGAGTTACAAAAAGGGATACTGAGCGGTTTTGAAAATGTGGACATGGTAAAAAAACAATTGACCACAAAAAAGCAGAACCTCCGGATCCTGATCACGGAAGTGGAACGGGAGATCCATAAGCTGGATTCAGCCAAGTCAAATATAGAAACCGTGATCAGCGGCAAAGGAGGTTATTCCTCCTCGGTGATCATTGATATTTCCGGGCTCAACAGGCAATTGATAGAAATGAATGAAAAACTGCTGGGGTATAAGCAGGATCTCGAGTTCAGCACCGCGGTACAGGTCTTGCAGGGTTTCTCTGAATTCAGCAACCCGGCGGGACCCAAACTCCTGGTCTGGCTCGGGCTGGGGCTGCTGGCCGCCCTTTCGGTAGCCTATGTCCTTTCGCTCTACCTGTCGATAAAAGAAAAATTAAAATCCCGCTGGCATTAGAACTGTAAGGCTCCCGAAAACGGTAAATAATCGCTGCGCAAATGAATTTGACCCTGAAAAAAAACGGAGCGCTACAGTTGCTCATTCTTTTCCTTTATGCCATTTTTTTTTGCAGCTTTGTTTTTCGCTTCAGGGCCATCAGTAGTATCAGCACCGGCTTATTGCTGGTTGCCGGTATCATAAAACAAAAGGGGCTACTGAAAAAAAACCTTTTCAGTCATAAAACTGCTGTATTCCTGGCCAGTTGTGGCTTGTACTTCCTGCTACAACTTGTAGCGTTGTTATACCATCCCGGCTGGAAAGCAGG
Source organism: uncultured Chitinophaga sp. (assembly GCA_964431095.1). Classification (GTDB taxonomy): domain Bacteria; phylum Bacteroidota; class Bacteroidia; order Chitinophagales; family Chitinophagaceae; genus JJ008. The sequence goes on from CAYSIU010000048.1 coordinate 5,946, forward strand.
ACTGGCGGACCTGCAACTGAAAAGCGGTCTTGTATTCATTCCACTTGCCGTCATCCTGACCGGCCCTTTCAACAGCAGAACACGAAGAACGCTTCGATCGGTTTATTGCCTGGCCGTACTTGCGGCATCATTGTATTGCATGACAGTCGCGTTGTGGAATTATTTTGATACCGGCGACAGTAGTGTTCTTTTTTATCATCAGCTGGTGAGGCCATTACAACAACACGCTGTTTATTTTTCAGTTTATACTTTTATTGCGCTGGTTTTTTTGCTGGAAAACGCTCAACAAAAGGATTTAATGCTCAATAATATCTTCCATTGGGCTGCGATCCTTTTCCTTTCGGTTTTTCTTTTTCTATTATCCTCAAAGATCGTATTGGTATTCTACGTCTTCTATCTCATTAATTACTTTATATCTGCTCTCAGGCGTCCCCTTTTCAGCCTTCGTATTAAGATCAGCCTGTTTATTTTTTTATTAGCGCTTACAACGCTGGGGCTGTTCACCCACAACCCTGTCAGCAACCGGTTCCGCGAGATCTTTACAGGAAAACCGGGGTTGGTGAACCAGGAAAAATATAATCCTGGTATTTATTTTAATGATATCCAGTTCCGGCTGCTTCAATGGAAATTGGTGCCGGAAATACTGAGCAAACACAAAAGCTGGTGGCTGGGTACCGGGCCGGGCGCTTCACAGGATTTGCTGGACGAGAAATATGTCGCCAGAAATATGTATCTCGGAGATCCGGCCACCGGTGACCGGGGTTACCGGGGTTACAACACGCATGATCAGCTCCTCGAATCATTGCTGAAAAACGGAATAACCGGGTTAGTCCTTTTCCTGTTCCTCTGTTACGCTTTGGTCAGGATGGTTTTACAAATAAAACAAAGAGGCAACCGGTTTATCCTGCTGCTCCTGCTGGTCTATGCCTTTTTTGAATCAGTACTGGAAACCCAGTATGGCATCGTGATTTTTACATTTTTCCCCGTTTTTCTCGGCGGGAAGGAGGATGAGCCAACCTCCGGGGGGTCTGTTACGATTGGATAAGAAATTAAAAAGAGCTTATATCAATAAAATGTATTCCCTATCCGTCGTTATAATAACTTTTAATGAAGAAAGCAATATCGACCGCTGCATCAGTTCGGTGAAAAAAGTGGCTGATGAGATCATCGTGCTTGATTCTTTTTCGACTGACGAAACCCTTGCCATAGCGATGAGCCATGGCGCCATCGTTCACCAGGAGAAGTTCAGGGGATATATCGGGCAAAAGAACCTGGCTATGCAGCTCGCCTCGCATGATTACATACTCAGCCTGGATGCGGATGAGGCATTGGATGAAAAATTGGCGGATCGGATACTGGAAGCAAAGAAAAATTTTACCGCCCGGGCTTATTCCATGAATCGTTGCACCTGCTATTGCGGGCATTTTATCCGTCACGGTCTCTGGTACCCGGATAAAAAGATCCGCCTGTTCGACCGTCGCATCGCACAATGGAGCGGGTTGAACCCTCACGATAAGGTAGAGCCGGAAAAAGGGTTTCGGGTCGTTCACCTGCCGGGAAGTATCCTTCATTATTCTTTTAACAGCCCAGAAGATCTTATTTGGCAGAATAACCGGTTAAGTTCCATCGCTGCGGTTTCTTTGTACGCAGCGGGGCGGCGGACCTCCTGGTTTAAAATGATCGTACATCCGGCGTGGGCTTTTGTCAATGGATATTTCTTACGCCTGGGTTTGCTTGATGGCGCGGATGGGTTCACGATTGCAGTCAATAAATCGTACCAGGTATTCCTGAAACCCAGCAAGCTATACCGGTTACAGCAGGCAAAACGCAGGAGAACCATTGTTCCGCTGAAAAAATCCAGCGCCGATGAACCCCGGTCGGCAGCGGGCGAAGGTTAAACCCTGTTAATAGGCTTCCCGCTCCCCTTTTATAAAAAAATCCCTCTAAATTTAGATTCCTTGAAAAAGGGATCCACGCAAGTGAAACAAATCTTCCGTAATACCTGGTCAGTTCTCGACAAAAAGGAGAAGAGGCAATTCATGATCCTGGTGCTGGGAAGTATCATCATCAGCATCGCTGATATCCTGGCATTGGTCGCCTTATTGTGGATCATTAATTTCTATATACAAACAGGCAACAGCGGGGCCGTATCTTTTTTACCGGGCTGGATGGCCGATAAGGAATCGATCGCGTTGATTGCTGTTTACTTCATCCTATTCAGCATAAAGAACATTGCCGGGTTCCTGCTCGCAAAAGCCCATTATGCATTTACCGGCCGGGTAGCCGTACGGATCTCGGGTAATATGCTGCTGAGTTTTCAGCAAGCTGATTTCCGGGAGTTCATCCATACTGATTCATCCGTTCTCATCCGCAAGATCGCCCTGCAACCTTTTGAATTTTCCCAGCATGTCCTTTCGGGCATCCAGCAGATCATTACCCAGTCATTCCTGATCGGTATCAGTATTATTGCGATCCTTGTTTTCAATGCGAAGTTGTTCCTCCTGTTGCTTGTTATTTTATTGCCTCCTGTAGTAATTGTTTTCCGTTTTATCAGAAAAAGAATGGCATTCACCCGGAAAAACCTGCAGGAGACCAATGAACGATCCTATCAATATATGCTCGATTCATTAAAAGGGTGGGTAGAGTCCAACATTTTCCAGCGTAATGATTTTTTCCTGGATCGTTTTATTCAGCAGCGGCGCATGTTTAGTGCCCATTTGTTCAACTCTCTTTCCCTGCAAAATCTGCCTTCCAGGATCATCGAGATCTTTGCAGTACTCGGGTTGTTCGTTCTTCTCGTGATTGCCAAATGGCCGGGACAGAACGATCGATCCATCCTCATCACGATCGGCGCTTTCATGGCTGCCGCATATAAGATCATTCCCGGCATTGTGAAAATAATCAACCTGGGAAGCGAGATAAAAGCTTACCAGTCCTCACCCGGAGAACTGATGCCTCCGTTGAATAGTAATAATATAGATGAAAAAAAGACGGTTGTTATCGATTCAATGACTCTCGAAAAGATCAGCTTCAGTTATCCCGAACGGCAGGTTTTGAAAGATCTTTCCTTTTCCCTCCAGAAAGGGGATATCCTGGGCATCAGCGGCGTATCCGGAAGAGGAAAAACAACAGTGCTGAACCTGATATTAGGTTTTCTTTCTCCCTCCTCTGGAGAAGTGTTTATCAATGGCCAGCCTATGACTGCTACAATAATCCGACAATACTGGCCATCCATCTCCTATGTAAAACAGCAATCTTTTTTTATTTATGATTCGATCCTGCGAAATATAACGTTCGAAGAAAAAGACTATGACAAAGAAGCGCTTGCGTTTGCCATGAAAGTTTCGGGGACAGATAAGCTGGTGGTCGCATTCCCCGAAGGATTGGACAAAATAATCACGGAGAATGGTAAAAATATCAGTGGCGGGCAGCAACAACGGATCGCGATTGCCCGGGCAGTTTACAAAAAAGCCGATCTCATCCTGTTGGATGAACCTTTCAATGAATTGGACGACGCATCCACGCTGCTGATACTGGAACAATTAAAGGAACTGGCGGCTGCGGGCAAGATCATCGTCCTGGTCACCCACGACAAAAAAAGTCTCAACTTTTGCAATCAAATCATTTCCCTGGATGAGCAATGATGCAAAAACCCTGGTGATCCTTACTCCCGGCTTTGCAAGTGATGAAGCGGACAGTACCTGCATCCCGGTGCAGCAGTCCTTTGTCAGGGCCTGGAAAAAATTATTCCCCGGATGGGACATTTTTATCCTGAGTTTTCAATACCCCTATCATACGATCCCTTATCAATGGAACGGGGTCACTGTCTTTCCTTTCGGCGGGAGGAATAAGGGAGGGTTTGCCCGTTTATTGTTGAGGCGCAGGATCATCACAGTTTTAAATAAGATTCACCGTAAAAATAATCGCGCCGGTCTTCTCAGCTTCTGGTATGGGGAATGTGCCTGGGTGGGAAAGCGGTTTGCGGACAAACATCATCTCCGTCATTATTGCTGGCTGCAGGGGCAGGATGCAAGAAAAGAGAACAAATATCCCCGGAGGCTTCGTGCCCAGGCCAGTGAGCTGATTGCATTATCCGATTTCCTGCAGGATGAATTTGAAAAGAATCATGGCATAAAAGCCGGCCAGGTGGTAACACCCGGGATTGACACAAATGAATTCCCTGATCTTTCCCCGGAGAGGGATATAGATATCATCGCTGCCGGCTCCCTCGTGCCGGTAAAACAGTATGAAATCCTGGTACAGGTCGTTGCCGAAATAAAAAATAAATTCCCTTTGTTAAAGGCCGTATTGATCGGTGGCGGACCGGAAAGAGGAAAATTGGAACGCCTTATCGGGCGATCGGGATTACAATCGAACATCATGCTTACCGGTGAGCTCCCTCATCCCTCGGTGTTGCAATGGATGCAGCGGGCCAAGGTGTTTTTGCATACCTCTTCCTATGAAGGTTTTGGCATGGTCTGTCTGGAAGCCCTTTATGCAGGTGCACCAGTCATAAGTTTTCTTCATCCTATGCGAAAAAAGACCCAAAACTGGCAGGTAGCAAAAAACAGGGAAGACATGATCCAAACAGCAATGGGAATACTGCAAAATAGTTCCACGGAATACAAACCTGTAGCTCCCTTTCTCATTGAAGATTCGGTCAAAAAAATAATGGAGTTATTTACTTCTTAAATAATACCAAACCGATTTAGCGATCTTTTTAAAAGGAACAATACTAAGAAGCTTGTATTGCCAGGCGTTAAGGAAACAACCGATCGCCTTATTTCTTTGTTTATAAGACAAACATTTTTCTCCAAATTGTACGTAGAGTCTGAATAAAGCATTTTTTTCG
>CAYSIU010000049.1:0-10689 GCA_964431095.1 uncultured Chitinophaga sp.
TTTATAAGAAGTATGATAAGCTGGAAAAAACGGGTTTGGTGGGATATACGGATGCGGTGATCAATAATAATGGGTTTGGGGATGCAAAAGGGTTTGAGTTTTTCTGGAGAGATAAAAAAACCATCAAAAATTTTGATTACTGGATCTCCTATTCCTTTTTGGATACCAAAAGGGATTTCCTGAATTTTCCCTTTGCGATCACGCCCAATTTCGCGGCCAAACATACCGTTTCGCTGGTGACCAAGAAGTTTATCCAGAAATGGAAAATGAATCTCAATGCTTCTTATAACTTCAATAGCGGTCGTCCTTATTATAACATCCAGTATGACGGAACAAATTATAAGTTCAGTGACCGGGGAACCATTCCGGAGTACCACAATATCAGTTTTGCAATCAATTACCTGCCTTTAATCGGCAAAAAAGACGCGAAGGCCTTTGCGGTATATGTGCTGCAGGTGAGTAATATTTTCAATTTCAAACAAACTTACGGGTACCAGTACTCGTACAATGGATACCGGAAAGAAGCGATCGTACCGCCCTCCCGGATGTTTGTGTTCATCGGGGCCTTTCTCAGCTTTGGCATCGACAGGACAGAGGAAGTCATCAATAATGGTTTATAAACAATTCAAATAAATTCATCATTCATTAAAATCATCAACATGAAAAAAGGTTTATTCTTTTTACCGGCTTTACTGTTCACGATAGCTGGTTGGACCCAAAGCGAGAAATATATTCCAACTATGGAAGCCAAAGTAGTATTGTTGGATTCCACGAATTCTGCCGATGGCTGGAAGGACCTTGCCAATACGTTTGAGCGTATCGGCGACGTGGAAAAAACACAATGGCTGCCTTATTACTATGCGTCTTATTGTAATATTATGGCAGGGTATAACTCTATGCCAAAAGACGGCAGCTTTGGCGATAACAGCGCCATCACCGACCCGTTTGCCGATAAAGCAGAAACCCTGCTGAACAAAGCCACTGAGATGAGCAAGGACAACGCGGAGATCTATATTGTATGGAAAATGATATACGGTCTCCGGATGATGGGGAGCCCGATGACGAGATATATGACGGAAGGACCGAAGGCTACAGAAGCCCTTAATAAAGCCAAGGAGTTAAATGCAAATATTCCCCGCATTTATATCCTGGAAGGACAGGATAAATTTTTTACCCCTGAACAATTCGGCGGCAGCAAGATCGAAGCAAAAGCTTTGTTTGAAAAGGCACAAAGCATGTTTGAAACGTTCAAGCCCGAAAGCACGATAGCTCCCAACTGGGGCCGGCAAACAGTGGCTTATTTTCTTTCGCAACTGAAATAAAACAAGTAAGGTCCGTTTAGGGTTTCTCCCAGGCGGACCTTTATATTTTTTTACCACATGATCACTGATTTAATTGTTTGGAACTACGCGGAAAACCCCTCACTGAAAAAGAACCTGGCGGGTACCGGCATTATCATGGCAAAGGAGTATAAAAAAGCAAAACGGGTTTTAATACGGACCCATGTTTAAAGAATTGGATCCCATATTGCATTCCCAGCTCCGCCTGGCCGTTATGTCGCTCCTGGTCAGCGTCAGGGAGGCTGAGTTTACTTTCCTGAAAGAGAAAACAAATTCCACGGCAGGCAACCTGAGTGTGCAGATACAAAAGCTCAAAGATGCCGGTTATATTGACGTGACTAAACAGTTTAAAGATAATTACCCGCATACGATCTGTAAAATAACACGGCAGGGGATCAGGGCTTTTGAAAACTATGTCCATAGCCTGCAATCCTATCTCGGAAAGGGATAAAACCCCTTCCTATCTCTTTCTTTATAGTTTCACAAATTACAACTTCACAAGAGTATAGCAGGCAACGCGTCAGGCATACAGGTACGCGGCTGGGGACTGATGGGAGCAGGATGCAACGCAGTTCAGGCCACTCCGGCTGTTTTTCGATTGGGGGTGTTCAGGGAGCGTTCAATACTTGTTATTTCTGTTATTGCAATCCTGACACTGATCCGTATCATCAGGATTAACTGCGCAAAATCTTTTTCAATTTCTCCATTAACCTGGACAGTGGCACATTTTTCGGAGAGTTCCCTGAACGCATCGGTCAGTTGCGGGAAACCGGCATAGCGAAACGCTGAGGAATTAAAAAGAAGACAACGTTTTAATTCTCGGGGACCGGCGGTATAAGCCCTGTGAAGTTCCTGCAGCAGGGAATCACTGTTCCTGCTGTATTCCTGAAGCAGGTCAGGCATATCCTCATGGCCGCATGTATTGAAAGACAGGAGCGATTCTTTGTCAAGTAAAATTGTTTTCATGTAAGATTTGCTATTAGTTAGTTGTAATTATTTGAATTTATTCCCTGATAAATTTGTCGGCATAATGATTCCACCCGTCATACAGGTCAACCAGATAAGCTCCCCGGTTGATACCACCCTGCAAAGCAATATGGATCATATTTTCACCCTTATACATGTTGATTTTTCCCTGTTGTGCCAGGCGTCCTGACAGATCCACGATCCTGAAGTCAATCGTCTTGTTGTCAGATGACTGGAAACGAACCATCAATTTATCCGTTACCGGGTTGCTGACGATCGCAAACACCTGTCTTGATTCCTCACGGTTTCCAAAGGCGAGGTTTTTTGAGTATTCCACTTTCCCGCTTTTTTGGAATATCCTGAGCCGGTAAACAGATTTTCCGGAGACGGGGGCAGTAACACTTAAAGAATAGGTTTCATTGCCCGCCTTTTCAGTAGCTCTTACGGTAGCGGCAGTGCTGAAGTCTTCCCCGTTATCGCTTTTCTGAATCTCAAAGCGGTCCGCGATCTCATTCGCCGCTACTTCCCAGGTTAATTGTATATCGTTTTTGTTTTGATGTCCTTCGAAAGAGATCAGCTTTACAGTCAGAATAATAACATTGGGAACAAAGATGATTTTGTCGAAACAGCCGGCACTTGTTTTTACCGCTATTAATATATTAGCATCATACGGGAAGAATCTTGTATAAAACGGACCATCGCTGACAACGGTCTCCGTATTGGATTGTACATACACATCCGTGGCATCTAATACATGGGGAGTGGATCCAAGATCTGTGAATATCTGCATCTCGATAGGGAAATAAGAGGAAGGAGCCGCTACCACATCATTGTTCAATACAGAACCGGTGGCCGGCGTACCCTGTGAAATGACCGCTGCAACAGAAACGCTTCCCGAAGTGCTGCCCATCAAACTGCCATTGGAAGCCCGGGGGGTATGCTGTACGCTCGCGCTTGACTTTGTCCAGGTGCCGCAGGCACCATCGTATTGACGGATATAACCGTTATCGTTACCCGCATCCTGGGTAGAACTTTCCACCGGTATGGATGCATAACCTGAAAAATTTATGGTAAAATCAGGAGAGGAGGCCGTCATATCTACAAATAATGGCGGCATGTTGACAATATCGTTTATAATCGTGCTGTTACCCCCTGTTCCGCCGATGAATGAATTGATCAGCTGGCCATTGTTATACAAAAACACCGTATAAGATGACCCCGATCCTGTCCTTCTGAAGAAAAAATCATTGAAATTAGCAGGCAAGGCGGCCTGGTCATAATATAAATTGCCGTCAAATAAATTGGCCGTTCCCTGTACCCATTTTCTTACGTACCCGTGATTGGAGGTGAATGCTGCACTGTTCCAGCTAAAATCCGCAGCCGTTGATCCCGTCACACCCTGGTAATTGAAGGGCAGGGCAGCGGCTCCTACAAAATAACTCCGGGAAGCAACCGTCATATTGGGCAGGTCCATCACATAGAATCCTTTTTGCCCCGAGATATCAAAAAAGGTTACCAGGGTCAGGTTATCCACTGAAAAGGGGGTGGTAGAAGGGTTGACATTGTACAGCTCGAAGAACTCATGATTCCCGGCACTCGGGTCGGTGTACAGCTCGTTTAATAAGATCTGGGTCTTTGCGTGTCCACACAGCAGCAAGGCTGTGATCAGCAGGGTAAAGATTTTTTTCATTTTCGCAGGGTTTGAATTAGCGGTTATTCAAATGGCAGATCCAGTGAACCTGCTCTACGGATTTTGGGCATAAAAAAAACCACCTTGTATTCAGGAAGAACACTGATCAGTTTTTAAAAGGGAGCCGTACTGTTGGGGGAAAATGTGTTTTTGGCGGTACGGATGCTGATCGTAGTTTTTCGTGGATACAGGAGGCTTTCTGATGTTAAACCTACTACGTAATTTTTACTCTTGCAAGCATCCAAAAATATTTTTTTTGGTTTTTTTAATGTTCTCTTTATCAATATGAGACTTTTACGAATCAGCCGGATGTTATCGTAGTTTCACTATTAAAATGGCGGATCCAACAACCCGTTTTTTTTCAACGCATCGGGTTTCCCTGATCAATGGCAACCCGGTTAGCCGGAAGATTTACCTGGTAATATACTACACGCCTATTGATAGAAACACCAGTCGGGTCAGTATTTTCCGATGAAGACATACCATAACAGAAAAGCCCTTTTGAAAAAGGGCTTTGTATTCTGCTGGTACTTTAAGTGTATAAAATCGTGGAAGATCAGTACCCCTCAAACTATTTTTTAGGACGGATGGGTTGCAGCACAAATTGCGGCAACCGCTGTTCTTTTTTGGGTTTTATTATGCGTTCAAAAGTCTTCTTAAGACGATCGTACTCTTTTTGCAGTATTTTTTTTGTAAAGTTTAGCATATACTTTTTTTAGCTTAACATGAATGGATTGATCTCAACTACAGGAGAAAACTCGGTTTCTTTGTTTTTATTAATAAGGCGGATGCGGTACAGGATTCGTTGGTTGCCTGCTTTTTCATAAAACTGGTATTTGTCGGTGACGGGCTTGTCGGTGCCAAATACCAGAGCAGCCATGGCATAGACTTTCCCATCCCTGCTTTTTTCGACGGCAAACTGGTCGGCTGTTTCGTTTTCACTGATAGTCCATTCGAGAATAACTTTCCGGTCTTGCAGGCTCCCGGTGAAACTGATGAACCTCGCGGGAACAGCTCTCATGGCGGCCGCGGGAAGAGGTGATGGGCTTGTAAAAGGAGAGAGGCTCGGGGGTGCCTGCTCAGGCTGATAGATCAGTCTTGCGGTAATAATTAACACAAAGGCAGCGAATCTTGTCATTTCTTAGGGTTTTGAATCAGGTCTTCAAGGGCCCACAGAAATATTGGACGTTTATTTTCGGTTGCAGTTTATCCTCTGTAAGAAGCTACTTGTTAAACGATACCCGGATCGGGAAACTGGTGGGGAACCGGTACGGATGTTTATCGTAGTTTTACGAAGAGATATGTGGTTTTCCGAATCGAAGACAAACCTAATAACCGGGTTTTAAAAATGCAAGAATTTTAGAATAATTATTTTCTAAAAAAATGACAAAGCCCCTGGAGGGGTAAACGTTTAATACATTTGTCATTAACCATCCAACATGAATGCGATTATCCGGGTGCAGGACCTGACCAAAGATTTCAGCGAGATCAGGGCGGTTGATCATCTTTCTTTTACAGTAGGAGAGGGACAGGTGTATGGTTTTCTCGGACAAAACGGGGCCGGTAAATCCACTACGATTCGCCTGTTGCTGAGTTTGATCAGTCCCGGTTCGGGGAAGATAGAAATTTTCGGGATGAACCTGCTGAAGCACCGCAAAGAGATCCTTCGACAGATCGGTGCCATTATCGAAAGACCCGACCTGTATAAATATCTTACCGGGCTGGAGAATCTCAGGATCTTTGCCGCCCTCAGCGGGGTGAAAGTTCCAGCGAAAAAATTAATGGACCAGCTGGCCATGGTAGGGTTGGCAGAAAGAGTCCATAGTAAGGTGAAAACCTATTCCCAGGGAATGAAACAGCGATTGGGTATAGCCACGGCGCTGGTCCATGACCCCCCTTTGATCATCCTGGATGAACCTACGAACGGATTGGATCCGCAGGGAATTGCAGATGTCCGCAACCTTGTCCTGCACCTGAGCAAGGACTTGGGGAAGACCATATTTATATCATCTCACCTGCTGAACGAAATGGAACTGATCGCCGACTCGATGCTGATCATTGATAAAGGCCGCAAAGTGGCGGAAGGCAATAAAGAAGAATTGCTCAATCCTGCTGCTACGCAGGTAGAACTGATTACCGATGATAACCACCGGACGATCGAACAAATCAAAGAGACGCATTGGGGAAGTTTCCTGCTGCCCAATGGCAATGGGAATATTCTGCTTGAGATAAAAAGAGAATCTATATCTGAGTTGAACAGGACGCTCGTGGAGAAAGGTATCAACGTCATTTCATTGCGACCCAAACATTCACTGGAAGATTTTTTCCTTTCCCTAACCGCCCGGTAAGCATGTTCCAGCTATTGCAAATAGAAGTATATAAAATATTCAAGCGGCCCAGGACCTATATCGCCTTTGGAGTGATCACTTTTATCATTTTACTGATCCAGGTGGCGCTTAAATTCGGGGGAAAGGAATATGTAGGCCTGATGATGAGCGGGTTGAAGGACACTTTCGACGTGCCCCTCAACGAAATATTAAATGGGTACATGGTCTGTTATATAGTTTTGAACCTCCTGCTGGTGCATGTACCGATATTGGTGGTGCTGATCGCCGGGGACATGATATCCGGGGAAGCCAATATGGGAACCCTTCGCCTGCTGGCCAGCAAACCGGTCAGCCGCATCAAACTGCTCCTGATAAAATTCATAGCCGCCTGTATATACACAATGGTATTGCTGGTATGGGTAGCAATACTTTCCCTGGTGGTAAGTATCTTATTGTTCGGCACCAATCAACTGTTTGTTCCGCGTGAACTGGGCGTGAACATCATTGCTACATCAGATGTGCTGTGGCGGTATTTTGCTGCGTTTATCTTTGCCTCCATCGGCCTGGTTACCGTGGCAGCACTGGCCTTTATGTTTTCTGCTTTTGCCGATAATTCGATCGGCCCTGTGGTGGCCACGGTTTGTGTGATCATTGTTTTTACCATCCTTACCCAAATGCAGATACCCTTCTACGATGAAACGGTGAAACCCTACCTGTTTACGACGCATATGCTGGGCTGGAAAGGATTCTTTTATGTGAAAGGCACGGATGGTGTCACCGTCGACGGGTCCATTGAAAACCTGGGTGCGATTATTAAAAGTGGTATCATCTTATTGCTGTATACGGGGATTTTTTTGTTCACGGCGATTTGGTATTTCCGTAAAAAAAATATTTTAAGCTGATGAAAGGGATTCATTTTTTGTTTTGTTTGCCACTGATCGGGGCATTGGTTACCCCGGCAAAAGCACAATCAGCCGAAGAGCTGATCCGGCAGGTGCGGGCGCGGCTTGACAAAGTGAATGATTATGAAGCAAGAGGCACCCTGAAGACCAATGTTATTTTCATCAAGGCTCCCATAGCCCGGGTCAGGATCTTTTATAAAAAACCTAACAAGCTGCGTATCCACAATGAGAGTGGTATATCTTTTATTCCCAAGGGATCGGTCAATGTAACCCTGAACAATATTTTTGTCAACAGCACCGGTTTTGATATCATCGACGTGGGTAAAGAAGAAAAAACCGGCCTGCGTATTGTGAAACTGCTCCCCAAAGATGAGAGCTCAGAAGTGGTATTGTCAACGCTCTATATTGATGAAACAAGATCCCTGGTCAAAAAAGCTAAAACGACAACAAAAGAAAACGGGACCTACGAACTGGAATTGACCTATGGCAAATATGCTGATTACGGACTGGCCGATAAGATCATTTTCTCTTTCAACACCAAATATTATAAGCTGCCAAAGGGGGTGAGTTTTGATTACGACGCGGGAAACCGGAAAGAGGAGAACCCGGAACAGCTAAAAAGTAAAAAAGGGAAAATAGAAATCGTTTATTCCAGTTACGATATCAATAAAGGAGTACCCGATTCCATATTTAATTAGGCAGAACGCAGCTATTCACCTTCTTCTATCTTTTCATCCACCGCATTGGCAAGGATCGAGGGTGTCATTTTTTTCAGCGGGTTCCGCCGGTTCTCCTCATATTCACTGCGCCGGTTGATAATGTCAATACAGGTAAAAACAGCTGTTATAAAAGAAGAAGTATCTGCTTTGTTTTTTCCGGCAATATCAAACGCTACTCCGTGGTCGGGAGATGTCCTTACTGCCGGAAGACCTGCAGTATAATTCACGCCTTCGCCAATGGCCAGGGTCTTGAAAGTGATTAACCCCTGGTCGTGGTACATGGCCAGCACCGCGTCAAAACGTTCAAAGCTCCGGCGTGCAAAAAAAGCATCAGCGCTGTAAGGACCTATCACCAGCATGTTATTGTTTTTTGCTTCCTTCACCACCGGGCGAATGATCGTTTCCTCTTCGTTCCCGATCAATCCTTCATCACCGGCATGGGGATTCAGCCCCAGTACCGCGATGCGGGGTTTGTCAATACCGAAATCTCTTTGAAGGCTTTGATGAACGATCTGCAACTTACTACTGATCTTTTCTTTGCTGATCTGGCCGGCTATTTCATTCACCGGGATATGTTCCGTAACCAGGGCCACCCGGAAATTACCCGCGCAAAGCATCATGGCTACATCGGGAACTGCAAATATATTTTTAAGGTAAGGGGTATGACCGGCAAAGCTGAATTCGGCCGATTGAATATTTTTTTTATGGATCGGCGCTGTGACCAACCCATCAAGATGTTTTTGTTTGAGCGCCGCCACTGCGGTTTGCAGGGCCAATATACCATACCGGCCCCCGGTTTCATTCAATTGCCCGGGGCTGATAAATGATTCCTCTTCCCAACAATTAAATATATTGACCTGCCGCTGATTGATCCGCGAAAATTCTTTGCAACTCTGATAATTAAAATTGATGTCGGGAATGGATTTCCTGTAGAAATTGATCGCCTTATTCGAAGCAAAAATTACTGGTGTGCACAATTCCAAAACGCGGTGATCGGAGAAAGTCTTAATGATGAGTTCCGTACCAATTCCATTTAAATCTCCAACAGAAATTCCAATTAAAGGCCGGGCAAGTTGCGTCATAAAAGGAGTTTGTCAAATAAGTAGTACCATACGTTTACAGCAAGGGCAAAGATCGGTCAAAACCCAATGACAATAAAAAACCCCGCACTTGCGGGGTCGTTATAGTTGAAATGGTTAGAATTGATCATTATCCTTTTACCACTTTACGTACAGCCACACTGCCGTTGATAGTGACCCTCAGCAGGTACATGCCGGTAGGAAATTGACCGGTATTACCGATACTGAGAGCATTGACCCCCTGGTTGATGTGTTCGCTGAAACTTCTCACGGTCTTTCCATAATTGTCAATGAGTTCAATCTTGGCGATCGCTGCTGCAGGAGAAGAAATTTCGTATTGCAAAATGCCATAGAAAGGATTTACCACATTGCCTAATCTCCAGCTGCTGATTTCATCAAGGCTCAGTTGTATGGTCCTGGAGAATTTCTTCAGATTTTGATCGTTCAGCACCGCGATCCTGTAATAGACCTTGCCGGTTACCGGTCTTGGATCATCATAACTGTAATAATTCTTTTCAGCGCGGATATTGTTGTATCCATCTACCACCGCTATAGGGCTGAAATTCACTCCATCATAGCTTCTTTCCACCCTGTACCTGACATTCCCTTCTTCTTTGGAAGTGACCCATGATATTCTTGCTTTATCTGCGATTAGCCTGCCTGACACTGATAACAGATCATTTGACAGGGGCTCGCCACAGGATGTTAGTACCGTGATCTGGATATTGGTCGGATCCGAAAAACTGCAGGAAGGACTGCTCAGGTTGGACGATGTACTCGCTACTACCAGCCGGTAAAGGTCTCCATTGTTTGATGCCTGCGTCCAGGCCGGAGGAAGCGTGTAAGAAGTAACGTATTCGTAAGCTGTTCCGTTCCACACAGGACTGGCAGTTCCCGAAGCACCGGGTATATCGGTCCATGTTACTCCGCCATCCGTGCTCCGCTGCCACTTATATTGAATGTAAGTATTAAAATAGCATCGAACCGTATCGTAGATGGTCAGCACATTGCTTTGACAGATCATCGGGTTATAGGAAGGCGAATAGTTCATGTTGGGAAGGCAGGTTTTTAAAGCAATGTCATCTATTGTCCAGTCATTTCCCCCGCCTCCAGGTGCATTGTTTCGTAAAGAGAGTTTAAAACTGGTTTCAGACGGCCCTGTTTTATATACAAATCCCCGCTGTACCCAATTGTTTAGTGTATCAGAACCGGTTTGGGTACCACCTAATCCCTGGTAAACGATATCACCGGTAGTATAGTAATCAATGCCGTTTACCTGGAAAGCGATATTGGGTCGCACTCCAGATGAGTCCCCTGCGGACGTGGGAATATAGCCGGCTGTACTGGCGCCTCGCCCTAATGAGTCACAACCACATTTATAACAAATATTTTTTAACCAGGCAGAGATTTCATAATAAGTATTGGGACATGCCCCGTTAACATTGAACGTAAAAGCGATGTCGGTCCGGTAGGCCGCATTGACCACCAGCATGTACCCGCAGGGGTTGCTGGCGCTGATCGGTTGGGTCTCGTCACAAGGTTTATTTCCTTTTGCAGTGTTCGATGCTCCTGTGTGATCGCCTGTGATATCCCAAACCGTAAACACCCTTGCCGCATTTCCTTTGGAAACCGTTTGGACGGTTGTTGCCGCCACGCTGGTGTTGTT
>CAYSIU010000050.1:0-6462 GCA_964431095.1 uncultured Chitinophaga sp.
GCACTTCATTACCGAAACCGAGATGCCTGTTTTTCTTTTGGGAGACCGCCCCTGTGTCTGATTGAGTCGCTGGCCCAAAATAATATTTCCGTGGGACTCCTTTCCGCACATCTCGCAGTTCTTTATTTCCTCAAAAAAATACTTCAGGCAACCGGGTGAGTTTTCAGTGCCATTGCTCATCTCGGGGTGTTTTGCTGTTAGGTTGCAAAAGAAATTTAATCAGGCCGTTTCCCCAAATATTTATCATACCACATCTGGAAAAAGATCAAAGACCAGATCCTTTTATCATGAAATTTTTTCCCCCGGCGAAATGCATTCACATACCCTTGTACCTGCTGTTCATTCAAGAGTCCCTCTGTCCTGATCCGTTTCGGATCGAGCCACTGGTCCACCAGGTAGGATAATTCCCCGGTCATCCAATCGCCCACGGGCGCGGGAAAGCCCCATTTCCGGCGGTATACCAATTTTTCGGGCAGGTACCTGCATAATAATTTTTTCATCAGGTATTTGGCCGTTGCGTTTCTTATCTTGAATTCCTGGGGAAGGTTAAAGCAAAATTCAACCACGCGGTAATCCAGATAGGGATTCCGCACCTCGAGGCTACTGGCCATCGAAGCGGCGTCCATTTTATATAACAGGTTATTCGCCAGGTACTGTTCAATATCAAACAAAGAGATCTTTTCAAAATCACTGAGGTTCCTCCTGTCAATCTTTCTCCAGTTGTCCTTGATCGATAAATGGGTTTCAGAAAGATGAAGCAGGGAACCGATCTCTTTTTCTGAGAACATATATTGTTGCTCTGACCAGACATGCACCAGCAGGTCCCGGGAGGGAAGACCAAATAAGCGGGACGCTCTTTCATAGCGACGCCCCCCCATTTTGAAGAGTGACCCGATCAGTGCCCGGCCAATTCCCGGATCCATCCGGTAAAGGGTTTTCAGTTTGCGGTATACACCATAATAACCATATCCCATGAATAATTCGTCTCCGCCATCACCGCTCATGGCCACTTTTACTTTTTTCCTTGCTTCCCTGCATACGAGGTAACTGGGGATCGCTGAAGGCGCGGCAAAAGGTTCATCGTAATAATCAACGATCTTATCCGCGATGCTGATAGAACTTTTGTCGGAAAGATGCGTCTCGCTGTGATGCGTCTTCAGGATAGCCGCTACCTGCGACGCATATCCTGATTCATCAAAACCCGGTACATCAAATCCAACCGTGAATGTGTTGACCGGATTGGAATTCTGTTTCTGGAACAAAGCGCAGATTAAAGAAGAATCGGTGCCCCCGCTGAGAAAAGCCCCGATCGGTACATCGCTGATCTGCCGGTATTGAACGGCAGAACCAAGCAATGATTCGAATTCTTCCAGCAATTCATCTTCTTTTCGGGGTGGCAGGGGTCTCTCCGCGATCTTATCCGTTAACTTGTAATAAGGTCTGATTTCTATTTTGTTTTTTTCCACAACCAGGTAATGACCGTTGGGAAGTTTGTGAAAGTCATCGAAAATACAAGCGGCATTCGGAATATATTCCAGGAAAAAATAATCCTGCAAAGCCGTCATGTTGATCTTTTTCCTGACCGGCAGTTGCAACAATGCCTTTAATTCAGAAGCAAACGCAAAATCATTTCCCCGGTGGTAATACAGCAAAGGTTTTACACCAAACCGATCGCGAATCAAAAAAAGTTTTTTATCCTGCCGGTCCCAGATGGCCATGGCGAACATGCCGTTAAAATCATTCACGCAATCCATTCCTTTTTGTGAAAAGGCTTCAATGATGATCTCCGAATCCGAAGAAGTGCGGGGTTGTATCCGGTATTTAGCTGCGATTTCCCGGAAATTATACACTTCCCCGTTATAGATCATCACATAACGGCCATCCCTTGAATAAAAAGGCTGGTTGGCAGCCTCTGAAAGATCAATAATACTTAAACGGAGATGACCCAATCCTACCTGGTCGGCCGGTTCATAAAAAAAACCTTCCGCATCGGGTCCCCGGTGTCTAATACTCGAGGTGATATGCCGGAGATGATCCCTGTTGTAGTTGGGGGAAATGAATCCTGTTATTCCGCACATGAGTCCGGTGACTTAAACGCAAATATTTTCTTCTCGCCAGTATAAATGCGGCCAGAAGAATCAACCAGAAAGTATAAGAAAGGATTTTGGTTGCCTGCTGAAAAAAATAAGCCCTGGGCGCTGAAGATGCATTGACATTACCGTAACGGTAACCTGAAAAAATATCAAGTACCTCTTCTTTGGGATATTGCCTGTAAGCTTTTAATAAAATGTCCTGGTGACTGGCCAAAAAAGCAACGCCGGGCCGGTTGTACGCATTTAATACAGACACATCCGGTTCCATATCCGTGTCATAAAAATGCCAGGCGCCATTGTAATAGACTTCAAAACAAAAGTGTCCTGCTGTTTTCCCCTGGAAACATATTTTCCTTGTATCAAACCCTCTTTGTCGGAGCACATTCATCAACACAATGGATTGCTGGCTGCAGGCGGCAAAGGGATATTTGAGTATATCATCGGGTATTACGATGGCACTTAGCCCGTTCATACTGATCTTTGAAAGGAACATGGCCATGTAGTTGTTGCTGAAACCATACAAAGAATAGCCGTGGTAAAATCTTTTTCTTACAACTGCCGAAGCCATCTGTGGATAATTTGTTTCAAATCGCACCGTTTCATCCGTATAGGCTGCTTCAGAATATACACTGTCGCAATACGCGGTCAGTTTCCGGATCGTATTGAGTCGTTGGAGGGAGGGATCATAATCTTCCACCCGGTTATAGGTGGGCACATCATAACCGGGGCGGTTCATGGTCCCGGGCGATTGTGCCAACTGGTACACAGTTAACAATACAGCGAAGTTTGTGGCGAAAAATAAAACCCCTTGTAATAAAAAAAACAATCTTTTCACGGGTCGACGTTTTCCTGGTATTGGATAATAACTTCATTTCAAAAATACTCATTGCCTTTCGGGGTCAAAACAACAGGGCAGGAGGACTTAGAAAATCGCGCGAAATTACTTCGTGTCATTCGTAAACCTCCTATGGCTCAAATGAGGTTTTACGATAGGACCGGCCTGTGATGGCCCTGATCCATCCTGAAAAAGTGGCCATATCGATGGTGAGGGTAATCAGCATCACCATAAAAATAACAGCAGGATTAAAGGCATTTCTCCATCCGGTTTCCTGCCGGTGGGCAATGATCCTTTTTTCTGCTCTTGCAAGGAGCCATACGGGGATCAACAGGAACCAATACCCGCTATGGAATATTCCGAGCAATATGGCAAGAAGGATTACGGCATATTGCCTGGCTATTCCGTAATGCCAGTAGGCCTGTCTTCCCGCCAAAACATTGTGCAGGGAATACAACTGAAATTTGTGATAAGTGGATTTAATACCCGGTCGCAGTTCCCAATAGACCATGGCATCAGGTGCAAACTCGGCTTTATATCCCATCTGTGCTGCTTTTTCGATGAGAAATAAGTCTTCCGCCGCACGCCATCCCGGAAAACCACCGGTGGCTTTCCACACTTCTTTTTTCATCAGGGAAGAAGCGATGAATTCGCCCCTTATAGAACCTTCCCGGTGCGGGTTTACATACGTCAGTGCGGCACATTTTTCAAAGAAATTTCTTTTTATGGGTGCATAGTTACCGTATACAATGTCAGCACCGGGGCTGGTTTTCACTTTTTCGACAAGTTTTTCCAGCCATCTTTTATCAAGACGTATGCCCGCATCTGTAAACGCCAACCATTCAGTCACTGCCTGTTCCGCCCCGATATTTCTTCCCTGGCCCGGCATTGCATTTCCCGCTTCGATCACCCGGAAATGGTCATCGCCTGCAATTAGCCTTTTTATAGTTTGTACGCTGTTGTCCGTAGAACCGCCATCGACCAATATGACGCTGGCAGGCGAAAAGGTTTGTTCACGGATACTGTTGATCAATACAGCGATAGAATTCTCTTCATTTTTAAGGGGAACGATCAGCGTCAATTGAAGCATACAAAGAAAGCGTTACAGATAATCCCTTGATTTGAACAAGTATCCCATTTTATTTCCCTTGATTCGTCCATTTTTCATAATACATGTCACATAAGGCCTGGGTTTTTTGAACGGCAAATTCTTCTGCAATGCTCCTGTTCCTGTCTCCCATCTTCTCCCATTCATTTTTTTTATCTATCAGGTCCAGCATGGCGGAAGCCAGTGCTTCGGGGTTTCCTGTTTCGATCAACGATCCGTTTTCTCCCGTTTTGACGATCTCAGGTGCCACCCCTACCCGGGTAGAGATAACAGGTTTCCCCAATGCCATCACTTCAATATAGACCATACCGAATGATTCAGCCAGTGCTGTATGGACAAACACATCAAAGCTGTTGATGACCGCAGCGATATCATTTCTTTTCCCGGTAAGGATGACTTTTTTTGATAAACCGGAGTCAGCGATAAGTTTTTCAAGGTTTTTCCGTTCATCACCTTCACCTGCAATAATGAGAATAGTTTCGGGCCGTTGGGCCGCTACGATGGAAAAAGCTTTGACAAGCGTCGTAAAATCCTTCACCCAAAAAAGCCTCCCGACAGCACCAAAGACAACTTTATTGTCAAGTCCCAGTTCGTTCCTGACTTCCGTTCCCGATCCGCCATTTTTCCTCCATTCGCCGAGATCAAACCCATG
Organism: uncultured Chitinophaga sp.; assembly: GCA_964431095.1. Classification (GTDB taxonomy): domain Bacteria; phylum Bacteroidota; class Bacteroidia; order Chitinophagales; family Chitinophagaceae; genus JJ008. Next base: position 4,689 of record CAYSIU010000050.1, read on the forward strand.
ATGTATCACCACGATCTTTCTGGAGGGTATCCTGTACTTCCTGATAAAAATATCCTTCATGATTTCCGATGGCGAAATAACATGCCGGGCAAGATATTTCCCGTTGAAAGCATCAAAAAAAAGTAAGAATCTTTTTTTGTAAAGAGGGACCTCGTGGGAATGATGGCCGGAAAAAATAGTAACAGGTACTCTTGCCAGCTTTGCAGCCCATAAGCCAATCGGGCTTGCCGTGAAACCGTGTACCTGGACGATACCGGTCTTCTCCTTGCGAAAGAAACGATAAAGCCTGTAGAGGGTGGAGAGCCATTTCCTCTTTGATGTGTAATTGAGCGAAAACGAAGCAACCCCGATCTGCCGAAGCTGTTCCTGGAGCTGTCCTTCCGGGGCAAGTGTGATCACCGTATAGTCAAATTTCTCCCGATTTGAATATTTAATCGAATTATAAAGCAACGGATTGGCAAGGGAGGCATCTATCAAATGACAAAATTTTATCCGTGGCATAGTGCTTTTCAATGCATCTCTTTCCGCTGCCCATGAAAGGCCGGATCATTTACCGGGTCACCGGCAGGTTCTTTCCCGGCATTCATTATTGCATTCGTGAAAAAATAACGGGAGATCCTGTTGAAATTTCTTCCGGTTTTCTGCCCGGAAGACTCATTTCTTTGTCTACCCATATGCAAGATTCGTCGCACAAAACATACCTATGTTCTGATCGAGCTCCCTGAATACATCCACCCTGAAAGAATTGGCTTCTAAAAATCTCATCAACTCGGTCCCGGTTCCCAGCTCATTGTTATGATATTCACCCACGATCTTATGAATCTTTTTAAGGTTGTCTTTTGTGGTGGAATAAAGTATCTCATATTCGCTGCCTTCGCAATCCGTCTTCAGTAAATTACATCTCCCGGTTTCATCCAGGATATCATTCAACGTGGTACATTTTACTTCTATCGACCTGAAGGGGTTCCCATTACTGCCTAAAGAATGACTGCTCCATACATCGGAAATATTCAGAAATCTTGTCCCGGGTTTTCCTGTAACCGCTTTTTCCTGAAGTTTTATACCGGTCAGTTTCTTATGCCCCGTATTTTTAGTAAAGTAAGCAGCATTAGAAGGAAAAGGTTCGAATGAGAAGACCCTGACATCTGGCTGACGGGTAGCCACGAAGACGGCGAACATTCCAATATTGCCACCAATATCAATAATGGTATCGCCCTCATGAATCTCGTATCCTTTTGGATTATAAACCTTATCAATGAATATCTCGTGGAACAGGAAATTCAAATCAATTTCACCGGGACAAAACACCACAATACCATTCCGGAGCGTCATGCTATTGATGCGTTTCCGTTTCAGCTTGGCCATCAGGAAACTTCTCCAGTTTTTCACCTGGCGGATAATGGCGAAATCCTCATAGATACGACGGGGTAACCTTCCGAATTTTCTCAAAATATTTTTCATAATTTACTGGCGAATTTTTTTTCTCCTTTCCTATAGCCTGCCCGAAAATAGGCACTGGCCACTAAACCAAAAATAAAGTCATGGTGCCCACGGGGGGAGATCTTTTCTACAAACCCGGCATAAAAAAAAATAATTTTTCTGCCGATACGTGATGCCAGGACGTTGCGGAACATCCTTTTCCCTACGCCAGACCCCAGGGAATCAAAACTGCGTTTCCAAATAGCGAATTTTTCCATTTCAAGGATCTCGGGATTCTTGCGAAACGCTTCGGCAGTGGCCATTCCATATTTATATTGCTGTTGTGCTAACCAGG
>CAYSIU010000050.1:6472-10664 GCA_964431095.1 uncultured Chitinophaga sp.
AGCTGTAAATGGTGATTATGAATGGCAGCAATATGCCGGGCATAAAAAACTGGTATTCCTGCTTTATAAAAACGGAAAATGATTTCATGTTCTTCCGCAGCGGGTATCGTCAGGTCGTCTTTATAGAATTCCTGCAACCCATTGAGCTTTTCTTTATCCACAAAGAGCAGGCCGCTGGTAATACCATCGGTTCTTTCAATTTTTTTTTCCGTCACGAGCTTATCGTATCCAAAAAAATTTTCAGCAAACCACTGGAGGGATACCGAAGAATAAGAAAGAAAAGGGTAGGTCCCGAATATCACCGGGCCCTGGTTATCCCGGTTGGCATCGTACATGTCTTTTATTGTAGTGCGCCGCAATATGATATCATCATCGAGAAAAATGATCTTCCCGGATCCTGCTTCCCGGAAGCCCCGGTTCCGGGTAGCTCCTATTCCTGAATTTTCTTGCCGGATAAGTCGTAGCATGATATTCCCGGGTATTTGACGGATAGCCGGCAAAAGCTCGCCGACGGGTTTCGGCGATCCATCATCTATGATGATCAACTCAACGTGCTCAAACGCGCTCAGATCACTTTCGACCAGGCTTTCAATTGTTTTCAGAACCTTATCCTCCCGGTTATAAGAAGAAATCACAATACTTATGTCGAACGCGGAGGTCATACCGTCGCATCTTCCTGCAGCAAGCGGACTAAAGGTTCAAAAGATGATTCCTGATTATAGTTTTTACGCACGTGCTCCTGTGCCTGGTGACCTACCTGTGCCCAGTGTTGTCGTGATTGCCAGACCTCTTCCAGTTTGTCTGCAAGGTCTGTTATTGAAGTGCTATGGGAAAGCCAACCGGTATGCTTGTCAATGATCAGCTCCGGGATGCCGCCCACGGGGGTTCCCAATGCAGGTCTTCCACAGGCCATGGATTCCACCATTGCAAAAGGGGTGCCTTCGGACAGAGAGGGCATTAACAGAACATCCTGTTTTACAATTTCATCAAAGACATTATCGGTTGGAGCCTTGATCCTGACCTTATCGCTATCAAGTCCATAATAGGCGACCAGCTTTTCAAGATAGTCTTTACCAAAACCGGCAACGCCGATAAAACTCAGTTGCCAATTCCTGTTCTTCCATAGGTCGGCAGTAAATGCTTCCAGCAACAAATGTTGCGCTTTGTCCCTGGGTGAAAACCTTCCCAGGTTAAAAAATCTTGCGGTGGCATCCTCATTAACCGGATACGTGTTCCCCTGTTCTATCGCTTCAGTTATTCTTTTGCCGGGTAGGGCATTGACCGAATCAACTGCGTTGGTAAGTTTCTGGCCGATGGCTCTTTCCAGTACTTCCCTGTTTCTCCTGGATATAAAAATGAATCGTCTCGCGGAAGTGGTCACCCTTATGATGGTTTCAAGTTCCTCCTGCGAAGCAGGAAAAAAATCCTCGTAACCATGCTGCAGAATAAGCCAGTAGGGGACTCTTTTTTTCTGGCAAAGTTTTACCGGATACGCCAGATCCGGGAGATCGGCGAGTGCGGCAACATTAAACAGCACCAGGTCATATTTATCTTTTTGGATCTGGCCATACCAGGGAAACGTGCGGGAATCATTGCGGGTTATTATATCTCGGATACGATAAAAATTTCTTTTAGCAAAGCTGACATTAAAATGATCATAAAAATGCACCTGAACACCTGTCGCGGTCAATTGCGATGCTTTTTTTTGTGTCACCGGGCTATCCGCCAATGCACAGTTGAATGTAAAAGCTGGGTTCACCCTCTTATCCAATACAAAGTCAAACCAGAAATTCTCGGATCCTGCCCAAAATGGATAGGGGTTAAGGGTGCTGAATAATAATACTTTTTTACGGGGATCGCCGGCCAATTCAGTGACTTATAAATTATTCAAGATTATTTTTTCTGTGCTTTTATTCCATTGTCCAAATCTTCCGAGCAAATAATCCTTCCAGCCACGGAGAAACGCCCTGCTCTGTTGCTTCGATACATGTCGCTTTTCCTTCCGGAAAAACCCAAGTACATTCAACCAGTGCCAGAACAACTCTTTCAGCAGGCAGGGCCAGGATTTCAATTTTTTCCCAAAAGGAAGGTATTCTGCCATCCAAAGAAGCCGGTTCCGGGAAAGCAGGTAGGTCATCACCAGGTTAGGGGTAGATCCCCCGATTTTATGATACATATAGGCAGAAGGGATCACATAGGATATAAATCCTTTCTTTTTCATCCTTGCGCACCATTCTGCTTCATCATAGAAAGCAAAATATCTTTCATCAAATAATCCAACCTCTTTAACAACCTTTGCGGAAACAAACAAACAACAACCACAGGCAAATTCTGTTTCATAGGGCCGTTTGCTCCTGATATCGTCATATTTCTCATTATAAGAAAGCCGAAACTCGGCCTCCCCTCTTTTCCAGTGTGTTTCCCATCTGGCCATCGAGAACCAGACCTTCTCTTTTTCCGGGAAATTAAGGATCACCGGGCTTATGGCACCGGGATTTTCGAGTTCCCCGTAATTACTTACCAGTTTTCCGATAAGATCAGGCGCCAGCAGCGTGTCGTTATTCAATAACAAAATGTAATCTGCATTTTCATCGAGAGCATTTTGCATGCCTGCATTGCATCCCCCGCAGAAACCAAGGTTTTTTTTTAATCTCAGCACATTTATTTCCGGAAATTCGTTTTTGATTTTCCCAGCTTCATCATTGGCAGAAGCATTGTCTACCAACTGTACCCTGACATTCGGGTAGGCCAACTGCCGGATTGAAGCAAGGCAGTCCAATGTATCCGCGAGGCCATTCCAGTTTAAGATCACAATATCTACTCTTGGCAGTTCCATCTGTCCAAATTAAAAGAAAGCTTTAATATAAAATTCCCAGGCCGTCCGAATGAGGGTAATTGTAAAAAGTCTTCCCTGTTTTTTTTGCAATATCCACCACCGCCGTTTTTACTTCAGGGAAGCTTTCTGTATCATGAAAAAGGGTACATTTTGAATGCATCGCAGACCATAAGCCACAATCGAAAGTAGCTTCATAGGTATGTATGATATCTACATGAATAAGATCGTACTGTTCGTTGTTATCCCTGATGAAATCTTTATAATCAGCCTGTATCAATCTTATATTATCAAAGGGTCGCAGATCGGCCTTTACTTTTTCATAAATATCACCGTGAAATCCCGCATGGGGGTCGCCGGTAAATATATCCACGCCGGCAACCTCTTTAAAATAATTGGAGAAAACAACAGCGGAATACCCAAATTCAACTCCAAATTCCAGGCATTTTCCTGTTCCGCAAGCACTCTTTATGATTATATCCTTAATGACCTGTTCGAGACCTTTCCATGCTGAATTTTTCACGTCGATCAGCCGGCCCGGTATCTCTTTTACCACTGGCCGGTATAAGCGGATTCCCCGGAAAATGCGTTCTGAAAAAAAACGGGCTCTCGTCAATGTCATCTTAACTTCCCATTTGATCTTATTCCTGCCTCTTGTCAGAATGTCCATACGAGTTAACTTTTTTTCCCTTTCAAAAAACCCCTGACCCTGGACCTGGAAAAGCCGATCAGGCTTTTTTCATCTTCACGGGGTGCAGGAAATTCTTCCAGTGGAATAATGATATCTCCCGTCATTCTTACTTCAGGAGACTCCATTTTTCTTTTTTCCACGACCAGTATGCTATCATAATAATGCAATGCGTAGGCAGATCTTGTAATATCATTTACCCGGAAGGATTTCTGCCGGGAATGCCATGCATTGATAGAATCGATAAAACTCTTACTGTACTCAATAAAAGTGCCCGGCTTTTTATGTCCCCCGCCAAATTCTTTCCAATAAGAGGTATGCAGGTCCTCGCATAAATAGATGCCATCGTCTTTGATATGAGGATATAATTCTTCAAAAGATACAATCTGTTGGTTCATGGTATGCCCACCGTCATCAATCAGTATGTCCACTTTGGGGGTTTTTTCCCTGACCTTTTTCAAAAAAGACCTGTCATCCTGTGAACCAATAAATATTTTCGTTTTTTCCGTTTCGAACTGGCGGCAGTTGGGGTTGATATCAATTGCATAAATCGTCGCAGCGGGACCAAAGTAGTCACGCCACATTTTCAGCGAGCCCCCCTGGAAAACGCCGATCTCCAGAATGACAGCCTCTGTGTTTCTGTATTTACTGAAGTACCTGTCATAGATATC
>CAYSIU010000051.1:0-10649 GCA_964431095.1 uncultured Chitinophaga sp.
GTGCGGTGGTGTGCCCGTCCGGCCAAACTATACTCGGATGGTTGTGTTTTCCGGTTGCAAGTTCCCATACCACGGTTGTCTCCCGTTGGTTGGTGATACCAATACCTGCGATCTGCTTAGTGGTGATGTGTGCTTTGGCCAACGTTTCGGCCATGGTTCCGAACTGTGTACTCCAGATCTCTTCGGGGTCATGCTCCACCCAGCCGGGTTGGGGATACAGTTGCCTGAATTCTTTTTGCGCCGTACTGATGATATTTCCACTCTTATCAAATACAATGCTGCGGCTGCTACTGGTACCCTGGTCAAGGGCAAGGATAAAATGAGTGGACATGAAGCAAAATTTTATACAGGGTAAGTTAAGTAAAACTTTGTTTGGCGATCGACAGGGATACGATCGTTGTTTGCGGTAGAAGTGCTTTAAAACACCAGGCGGAAACTTCCAAACACCCCGAAGTTTTTGTCGCCTTGATTGGGCAGGGTGGACGGTAATACCCTCCAGATAAAATCCAGGCGGAATACATGGAAGATATTGTCGATACCGGTACCCAGTTCAAGGTAGGTCTTCCCATCCAGTGTCTGGAATGCATTACCCTGTTGGAAATTGAGCGCTTTGTTTTCCGGGGTGAGACTTCCCCAGAGAGCATTGGCCGTCCAGAACTGGCGTAAACGAAGTTTGGGGATCCAGCGAAATATACCGTTACCGATGATATATTCAAAACGGATACCTAAATATTTATCGTGCACGAACTCCCATTTGTTCATCATGTTGAAGGCATAGGAGTCATAATAGTATAATTCATTGCCCGGGGCAATATCGAGCAACATATAGGGCAGGGTGCCGAATGTTTTCCCGGCATAAAGGTTCCAGGAAATGGAACCCAAGGGTGGGATCTTCATATCATCTGAGATACTGCCCGAGAGCTTGGTATATTTATAACTGCTGTTAAAAACCCCTGCGATGCCGCGACTCACATACACTTCGCCGATCGGGTAAGGACTTCCCAGGCTGGTACGAAAGAAATTAGTTTCCAGGAATTGTTCAAGGTAGGCGAAACGCAGGCGAAGCGCCACTTCAAAATTTACGAGTGGGGTTCCTCCATTGGTGGTTAAAAAAGAATCTTTTGGTAACAGGTTTTTCAGCGGCTGGAAGGATTTATGTGTCGTGGCGATGAAAGTCGAGAAGCCGGATCTTGATTCGTAAAAAAACTCGAACCTCTTTTCATTTGTATTGATATACTTGTGCGGGATATTTTGTTTTCGTACTGCCAGCGCAAACACATTATCGGAGGTTACTTCACCGTAATAGCTCTGACCGAAATCCAGGTCGTTGGTATAAGAGCCGTAGAGGTAAAGGCGGGGATGTCTTTTGGGAAGGAAGAACAGTTCGGCTTTTTCCTTGAATTTTTGGTCTTTGAAACCATAGGCGAGGTAGGTATGCCACCACCATTTTTTATCAAAACGGTTATTACTGGCCAGGTCGAACCGCATCCGGAACCCTTCCCAGGCATTCGAAGTGACCCAATTGTACCAGGGGCCGATCTGGAAACTGCCGATATTCTTGTACCCTGTTCCGATGAAATTGATCGTATTGGTGAATTTCTGGAAGACAGGGGCATTGAGCAGGGTATCGATCATTTTGATGATGCCGGCCTCGGTCCTGGACAGCTCTTCATGTCGCGCGTTGCTCCAGAACTCTTTGTTCTTATCATCCGCACCGGGCAGGGCAATAACCTCCTCCATTAATTTATTTTTATTTAATTCATTGATGACGGAGGAGTCATTAATGATGATGTTGCGATAGGTGGTGGTTTTACGTCCGATAAAACCGGGACGTTCTTTTCCCAGCGGAGAGAGATCGGCGACAAATTTATCTTTTGAAAGAAACCAGGTGGAATCGTTGATCATCCTGTATTCCTGGATAAGACTCAGGTTTTCGACGAAATTAACATTGGCATCTTTTCCCAGCCGGAGGTTCATGCTGCGGATGGCGAATGTGCCGACGTGCACCCAGCAATCACCTTCAAAAGTATTGCTGCCCTTGCGGTGGGGAGTGAAGATCAGGTGATAAAAGCGGTCACGACCGATCACCTGGGTATCCACGACGCGGTAATTGTAATAATAATCGCCGTTATCACTGATGGGACTGACAAAAGACTTATCAAATACAGGAATAAAATTATCATAGACGTTCACTACCTGATTCATTCCGCCCAGTTGTTTCAGCACGCTTTCGTTCTTTACACCATTTGTATTGGCAGCCTTGATCACTTCCCTTCTTTTTTTGGGATTCTTCTGTACATAATAATCCGAAAGGGTTTCGGTGAGAAAAGTGGGAAGGTATTTGAGTCCTTCCGCCGTATCAATATTCTGGTTGATCAGATCACTGACCGGTTTCAGGGGTTTGAATTTCCCGAACTTTTCAAAGTTGATATTCTTCAGGTCGAGCTCCAGTTTGTTATAAAGTTCATAGGAGAAATTATCAAAACGGTAACGGTCGTTCTCCGGTTTATGCTGCACGATCTTTCGCCAGACCAGGAGGCCTTTGTTCACTTTTATTTTTACCTGGGCTCCCTCGTTGAAAGTACCCCTTTCCATATTGATATTGATAAAAAAGGAGTCCCTGTTTCCCGGGAGGACATATCGGTAAGGTTGATAACCCACACAGGTTATTTCCAGGGTATCGGACGGCCAGCGGGAGAGGTTGAATGTAAAGCTGCCGGAAGAATCGGTGAGTTTGCCGATGGTTGTGTTTTTAAAACTTATGGAGGCAAAAGGAATTCCTTCCTCGCTGTTGGCATCTTTTACGATCCCCGCAATGATCTTTCGCTGGGCCATACCGGGGATGGAAAGGATGAGCGATATGGTAAAAAAAAGAAGAGTGCGGTATAGTTTTAACGGGGTCATAAACCATAAAATTACGGTCTGGGCCGGGAATCACTGCATGGAATAGGGGAATAATTACAGCAACAGGGGGAAAAAGACTTGGAAAACCCGGGAAATCCTATTTACTTTGTATTACAAAGTGCTTTTTATGGAAGAAAAAACCTCCAAACCAGAAAAGAAATTAAAGGAAATCCGGCAGATGATGGAACGCAGCAGCCGGTTTATTTCGTTGAGCGGTCTCAGTGGCATTGCAGCGGGCGTATGTGCCCTGGGCGGCGCGTTTCTCGCGTCACAAAAAATACGTTGCATGCTGATCAGTGATTGTCTTTTCAACCGTCTGCAACAAGGAAAAACGGACCTGGAACAACAACTTTATTTTATTGCGGCCGGAACATTTGTCCTCGCATTTGCCAGCGCTTTTTTCTTTACCTGGCTTCGCAGCAAGAAGACCGGAGTCCCCGTTTGGGACAGGTCGGCAAGACGGCTGATGTGGGCGGTGGCACTTCCCCTGTTGGTGGGTGCTATTTTTCTTTACCGGATGGTCCAGCTGGAACAATACGAACTGGTGGTACCCGGTTGCCTGCTATTTTACGGGTTGGCGCTCGTGAATGCTTCCAGGTATACACTGAGCGAAATACGATACCTGGGTTATCTGGAGATCTTCCTGGGTTTCATCAATTGCTGGTTTACCATTTATGGTATTTTTTTCTGGGTGGCAGGATTTGGTGTGCTGCACATTCTTTACGGTGCGATCATGTGGTGGAAATATGAAAAGGGGAAATAAGTCATATGGGTCAAAAAAAACCATAAAAGCTTAAAAGGATTATGAAAAATCCAATTGTAGGATTAAATAAGATTTTCGAAAGTCGCATACGTCTTGGGGTAATGAGTATCCTGGTGGTAAACGAGGAAATTAATTTCAATGACTTGAAGAAATTGCTGGAAGTAACGGATGGTAATCTCGCCACCCACCTGGTAAACCTCGAAGAAAATGGCTTTATCAGGGTGCATAAAGGTTTTATCGGGAGAAAGACCCGCACAACGTATGCGATCACCAAATCCGGTGAAAAGGCCTTTACCGAACATATCGCTGCATTGGAAAATATGATCAAAGGAGTTAAATAAGCCAGGATGAAAAAAATATTGTTACAAAGCAGATCGGCGCTTCTTGTTTTCCTTACGCACAAGGTCGCATTGCCCTTGCTGAAAATGATCAGGAAACCTGCTGCTTTTAGCTATTCTGCCGATGAACTGCGGCTCTTTCCGGCAGAGAGCCTCGGCCACGAGCTTTACCTGTTCCTGGAAAAAAGAAACCTGCCATTGCTAAAACACTATGCGAGGCATGACATGAAACATGTGCTGCTGGAATATGATACCACCGAAGCCGGAGAAGCCTGTCTGCAATGTTTCATGCTGGGCAACGGGAGAATTTCCTTTCCCGTATTAGCCACGGTACTATACAGTTTTATCTGCATGCCGGAACATTGGGAAAAAATGAAGACAGCTTTCCGGAAGGGCAGGAGCTGTGTTCCTTTCCATCACTGGAAGTGGAACGAATTAGTGAAAGAACCTACGACTGCACTCAGAAATAAAATATTTAATCATTTTTAAAAACTTTATTATGGAAAAAATATCTTCCCGTTATCGCTGGCTAAATACAGTTTCACTCCTGCTTGTATTGCCCACCACCTATTTTATTGTTATCTCTTTATTGAAATACAGCCTTGGTATTGGTGGCCCCTTCGATGCCGTGCAGCCTTTTCTTGAGAGAATGGGGATCCAGGAATCGCTGGGCTGGAATATCAACCTCCTGATCTTGTTCGGACCCGTTCTTGCACTGCTCTTTTCAGCCCTGCAGATCCTGCATATCGACTGGCATTTCAGCAAAGAGCAATTTGATTTTCGCATCACTGTACAAAAGAAATGGCTGCCCTTCAGTATTGCTTTACTGAGTGTATTGGTACTGGCAACCTTATTCATTTACATGATAGGAGAAAACAGCTGCGCATAAACCCGATCATATGAAATATCAATGGTTCAAACCCTTTGGCTGGAGCTATACACCCATTCATCCGATGGGATATATCGTGACCCTGCTGGCCCTATTATTTATGGTGCCTGTCTGTATCGCCACGGTACGTAACGGGCATTCAGTAACAGACGACCTGTATCAATTATTTGTTTATGGTACCTGTACGGCGTTCTGGTGGAAATCAATAGCACAGAAGACAAGTAATGATTTTCAACGCAGCAACGGGAAGTAACTGAGCAACACAGGGATTTTTCTGCTTGTCGGGTCTAAAAATCCAGGCCCATTGCAAAATACCACATCGGCTTTCCTTTGAAAAGTCCTTTCATTTCCCAGGCGGCATCCACCCGCAGGAAATAGCCCAGCAGTGTGCTCCGCGCACCGAATCCATAGCCACCTGCAAAAGGACCAATACCACCGGCTTTTATTTTCACCGTGATCGGTGGAGCACTGTACAACACGGAAGGTCTTTCCAACTTATCAAATCGCCCGTTCCACGCCGTTCCGAGGTCAAAGAACTGTATGAGCTGGAAATTGCGTAAAAACGCATTATTGATGGGTTTATTGAAGAACGATGTAAAGACGGGAGCTCTTACCTCACTGTTAATGACAACCGCGTTATTCCCATTGGCTACGTTCTGCTTAAAACCTCTCATGTTCACCGCCAGCGACTGGTAAGCATAGGATGCATCGGGGTCGGGCTTATTAGCAGGGTCAAAATAACGGTATTGCCCGTTACCCTTTTGGTTTGGCCCGAATATCAGCCAGTTGTCAACCCCACCGAGGTAGTAAATGATCTTTTGATTGCCCCATGAAAAATCGCCCGCCGCCCTGACGGCCCAGATAATGTTGCGGTAAATCGGCAGATAGTGGCGTGCATCAAAGCCGAAATTGAATGTGGTCGGATGACTCCCACTGGTATCAGCGGTTTTGTGGATACGGGTATTAAGATCCATATAGGCTTTCCAGCGGAGCCCGTTCCAGATATTCATGGCCGGGTTGATGACATCATCGTGTACATATTCAATATGTACAAGGCCATACGTCAGCCGGTCGTCTCTTCCTTTCAGTGATTCGTTCGGTACAAAATTGTTGGCCAGCTTTACATATTTGTCGCTACGGTAAGCTACATTGAACCGCAGGCTCTGTATCCGGTTAAAGGGATAGGTCAAAGTGACCTGGTAAAGATTGGTGTACAGTTTTACATTGTATTGGGCGGTATCAAACAAAGGTGGGTTTTTCTCCACATTCCGGTAATAGGTCACGCCGTAATCGATCCTTTTTTTCAGGTATTGGGTGCTGAGCACGTATTCGTTGTTGTTCAGGTCAGGGCTGATGCGGAAACCGCCGGCAAATTTCCAGTCCTCGAACAGGTCCGAAGTGCCCACCCGCAGGATACCATTAAAAGGATCCCCGTTGCTTAGCTGGATCGGACCCTTCCCACCCTGGTAGGGCTGGTACCGGGTAACGAGTACATTATTATTGAACCCACTGACCAGGTAGTCGTTGAAGAATTTCGGTGGCCGGTATTCAAATACTTTTGCTTTTTTCAACACCGATTCCTTCGGCACTTCTTCTCCCGGCACTACCTTACCCAGTTTACTGCTGTCTTTCTTTTCCTCAACAAAACCGCTATTGAAAAAGTCCTTTTGTTTTTGCGTGAGCGTATCGGTCTTGGGTTGATATTGCGATTCTTTCCGCGCCGCAAACTTTTCTTCCTCTATTACTTTCCGCATGTACTCCGTGGGCCGTGCGGTGATGTTGCGACGGTGCAGGGTATTTTCATCCACCCTGAGCCGGTACAGGAGCTTTATATCGCCCAATTTCACCACTTCACTCACCATCTGGTTATCTCCCGCCGTTCTTGTTTCCAGCATACTGCTCTGGTAATTGGTCAGTGGGAAAACATAAGATGAATCATTGGTTATGGAAACATAGCCGACCGAGTCAATATCCGTCTTTTTCCATTCTTTCAGCAGGCTGTCCACATCTTTTTTGGGGGGATTGCGCAGCACTTCATCACCGATGAATACGAGCGTATCCAAACCGGCCCTGGCGGTGGTAAAGAAACCGGCATAGCGGTTATTGATCCCATTCTCATCGCTGACAAATGTAAAATGTGATTGGTTGTACTGGGAAGGAAACCGGGCATTGCCATGTTTAAGATCGGTCAGCCTGGAGATCTGTTTGAAATCAGATTTGTTCCAGTTGTCGATCATGTAAATATTAAAATGCTTGGACGGCAAAGAATCTTCACTGCTGTTTGCCTGTGCGGATGGCCGGTTGCTGGAATACAGGATCCCTGTTTTATTGGGGAAGGCCACAAAGGAGGGATCGAGGTCATCGTACACATCGTTGGTGACCTGTTCGAAGTTTTGCTTATCAATTTTATAGATGTAGATATCCGTTTGCCCGCTCCTCACTGCACTCATCAGCAGGGTGTTGTTGTCCAGCATATATTTCATGTCCTGCACCTGGTCGAACTTATCGATCTCCTGCTGCCAGAGCTTGTTTTGGTTCACCAGGTCATACACGAAAAATTTGGTCTTTCCTTTGTCGTAATACAATACAGCCAGGCGGGTGCCCTTTCCATCCCATGCCAGCAAAGGATAGTTGGGATGCAGATCCTTTTCCCGGGTACGAACCCCCAGTTTGAGCAGCACTTTGCGGTTCACAAAGTTTTCCATCAGCACTACCTGGTAACGGCCCTGTTTGTATTCCACCACGGCATAAGTAAAGCTGCGGGGCGTAGGGTTGGCATTGAAGCGGATAAAATCTTTTTTGCCGATCTCTTCACTGACGGATAGCTGGCCCCGGGGTGTGTTGCGGCGGCCGCGGATATCCTTGAAATATTGCTGCTGCACTTCGGTCATGAAATCCTCCAGCACCTTTTTGAATTTCTTCTTGGCTATTTTTTGTGAAGCATTGTTCAGGTTACGGTAGATGCGGGCGAGGTAAAGGAAATAAGTGGTCTTGTTCTTACCGTATTTATCTGCAATATATTTCCAGAAAGCGTGACCGGCCAGCAAAGGTTTCTCAAAAGCAAACTGGTAAAAATTATTGTAATTGCCCGCCAGCATCACCCCCCGCAGGTCATCATCCAGTGAAGGGCTCCAGTTTTCAGCGGCAAATTCAATGTACCCATCGGTCAGCCATTTGGGAAGGTCCAGCAGGGCCTGGTTGGCGGCAAACTCGCCAAGATCATCGCCAAAAAGCAGGTTATCGACCAGCACTTTGGCAATCCCTTGCCGCACCTGACGACGGAGATCGTCGTGGTTACCGTTGAAATAAACGATCATTTTATTGTTCACCAGCTTGGTAACGCCCCCGGTGTTTTGCCAGTCGATGCCCAACCCGATATTGGACTGCTGCATTTCATCGTAATTGTTATAGACCACGATATTGATGCGTCGCTGCGCGCCGTATTCCACGAACTCTTCAATGGAAGGAAGCTCCATTTCGGCGATCTGGGCCACGTATTTACCCAGCCCAAGACCGTCCTGGCTGAAATAAGTGTTGAAATTTTCCGTCTGGTAATATTTCCATTTGAATTTCTGGTATTGGACACGGTTCTTGCCAAACTCCACCGTGTTTACCTGCGCCGTGGTTTTCAATGTGATGAAAACGGAAAGACAGGTAATCAGCAGGCTATTTACTTTCTTCATAGATTCTTTTACTGTTCTCTTTTGTTTTTTTTATTGGACCGGTGATCCTAACACTTCCCGGCGCTCAATGCGGCGCTTCATTCAGGGTTCTCTGTGCAGCCGGTCAACCTACTCCGTACCCTCCCATAAGCGTATGAATCAAAGGGGAGAGTAAAGCATGCTAACTTTGCCATCTCAATTTAGAACTAAAAGTACGAAAACCATCCATGCTAAAAGTTAAGACATTCACTTTTAATCCCGTCCAGGAGAATACGTATGTGGTATATAACGAAGAAGGGCAGTGCTGCATTATCGATCCGGGCTGTTATTTCCCGGAGGAAAGGGATGAATTAAAAACGGGCATTGAAAAGACAGGCCTGAAGCCGGTTTTGCTGCTTAACACACATTGCCACCTCGATCATGTATTTGGCAATGATTTTGTTCATCGCACCTGGGGCCTGCCCCTGCACCTGCACGAGAAGGAAAAACCGGTGCTGGACTTCGCTCCCCAGTCAGCCCTGATGTGGCAGCTCCCATTTGACCATTACAATGGCCCCCTGGTTTATTTAAAGGAAGGAACAATTATAAAAATAGGTGATGAGGAGCTGGAGATCCGCTTTACACCGGGTCATTCACCGGGCAGTGTTTCCTTTTATCATCAGTCCGGGGGCTTTATTATTGGTGGCGATGTGCTTTTTAACGGCAGTATCGGCCGGACCGATCTGCCGGGAGGTGATTTCGATATATTGTTCCGAAGTATCCAGACACAATTCTTTACGCTGCCGGATGACACAAAGGTTTACCCGGGTCACGGTCCCCTTACGACAATAGGATTTGAAAAAATGAATAATCCATTTGTAAAACTCTACTAAAGAAAGATCGCACTCTGCTACAGGAAAAGTCCGGGGAGAGCTGCTAAGCTTTTTTGGGAGAAAGAAACCTTCCGATCAGCGGCAACCGCTGGAACTCCTTTCGCTCCACACCCAGCAAAAAAATGATAAATGCCAGTAAAAGAGCAGAAGCAAAACCCCGGTTCACCCAACTGTTCATTCCAAGCCTCAGGAACAACACATGAGCAAAATAAAGAAGCACTACAATGGCCATATAGGCCAGCAATTTTTTCCAGGCATAAGGCACACGATAGGCTTTCTGTCCCCAACTGAATGATATCACCATCATGGTGCCATAGCAGATGAACGTAGCCCAGGCGCATGCCAGATAACCGTAACGGGGAATAAAGAAATAATTGATGGCCAGTGTCAGGGCCGCTCCCACCAGGGTGATCCACGCCCCCGCGATCGTTTTATTGGTGAGTTTGTACCAGATGGATAAATTATAATAAATACCAAGAAACATATTGGCTAAAAGCAGGATAGGCACCACCTTCAGACCCACCCACATTTTAGGGTTCTGGATGAAATGTTTCCATATATCCAGGTACAACGCGACAAACAGGAACATTACACAAACAGTGATCACAAAGAACTTCATGACCCGGGCATAAACCCGTTGAGGGTTTTCACCCTCTGCCTGTTTAAAAAAGAATGGCTCGGCGCCCAGCCGGAATGCCTGGATGAAAAGCGTGATCAGGATCGACAATTTGTAACAGGCGCCATAGGTCCCTACTTCAAATTTTACGGCACCATCGGTAGGCGCTGTGGACCACCATGCCAGCATGATGCGGTCAAAGGTTTCGTTGATGATGCCCCCGAATCCCGCAATGATCAGCGGCATGGAGTAGATCATGATCTGCCGCCATAGTGCAGCGTTGAATTTCCAGCGGAAAGAAAAAAATTCTTTGCGAAGCAGGAGGAATGTGATAACAGACTGGACCAGGTTAGCAATAAAGACATATCCCACCCCGATATGTTTATCATAGAATAATAAGAGCAGGCTATCGGGATTCTTTGAAGCTATTTTCGGGCAGACCGATAAAAAGAAAAAAGTTACCAGGATATTCACAACGATCCCCGTGATCCGGATAAAAGCAAATTTCCGCGGCCGGCCTTCAAAGCGCAGTTTGGCAAACGCCAGTGCGGACAAGCTGTCAAATGCAATAATAAAAGCGCTCCAGGTGATGTATTCCGGGTGGT
>CAYSIU010000052.1:0-10622 GCA_964431095.1 uncultured Chitinophaga sp.
GTGCGTTTATTAGTTCCGTTTTGCAGGCCGAACAATAAACAAATCCGCCTGTGATATGGACACAAAACTAAGTTATATAATTGTAATAAACAAGCTGGCTAATCAGGCCTCCCGATTCACCCATTAACTCTTTTACAAGTTAAATACCCCCCACATACCTATCAACGGGTAACCTGTTCTGGAGGCTTCGGCCGAGTGTCATTTCATCGGCGTATTCCAACTCGCCGCCGAAAGCAATGCCCCGGGCAATAGTGGTGATGCGAACCCGGAAAGCCTGGAGTTTCTTTTGAATATAGTAGATCGTGGTGTCGCCCTGGATATTGGGGTTCAGGGCAAAGATCAATTCCTCGGTCTTTTCTTTTTCAACCCGGTGAACCAGGGATTCAATATGTAACTGGTCGGGCCCGATGCCATCCAGCGGAGAAATGACACCGCCCAATACATGATAAATACCGTTGTATTGCTGAGTGCTTTCAATCGCAATCACGTCGCGGATGCTTTCCACCACGCAGATCATTTCCTGCTTTCGCATCGAGTTGGCACAGAGAGAACAAATATCCCCGTCGGATACATTAAAACAACGCTGGCAGAATTTTATCTCGCTTCTCATCCGGGCGACTACTTCACTGAACTGGCCGACTTCTTTATTATCCTGCTTCAATAAATGCAGCACCAGCCGCAGGGCCGTTTTTTTGCCAATCCCCGGGAGTTTGGCGAATTCATTCACAGCATTTTCCAGAAGCGTTGAAGAGAATTGCATCGGGTAAAGGTACAGGAATTCAAGGCACAAGGCAGGAAAGCCTCAGGCTCAAAACCCAATATACAAGGTTCAGGGCTGCTGTAGTTTCTTTAAATTCATTCTTAAGTCTTGTCCTGGATCCTTGTTCCTTATAATGCGAATTCAAATTCATTCTGAAAATTCGCTTTTACCGGGATCTTTCGATCAATGGGTTTCACGATCTCCGGTTGCCGGTGTTTTCCAAAGAACTCTCCGGGATCCCATTTCCCGTTTTTGTTTTCATCGTATAATATCCGTAGCTCATATTCGCCCGGCAGAAATAGTGATTGCGAAAACTCATTGCCCGTCATCGGGATGGATTTAATTATAATTTCCCCTGCAACAATCAGCAGCACGGGATTCCGGGTCAGGTCGAGGTTCTTCAGCCTGATCTTTAATGATCCGTAATCAACCAGTTTTTTTGTTTTAAAATTCAGCGTATCTGTTTTTAATAATCTTTTTCCGGTGGAATCTTCAGCAAAATCTTTATCCAATATGACATGATAGACTGTATTTTCTTTCCATTCCAGATGCAGCCGCACTGTTTTTTTGCTGCTATCCTGTTCCCATTTGTAGGCTGCAGCCTTGGTAAATGTGGAGTCGGTGTAGAGACCGGCCTTTGTGGAATCAAAGTAACGAAGAGGTTGTTCAAAAGTGAGCGTAAGGTCACTGAGCAGGTCCTGCTGGTTATTAATGAGATTGTTTAGAAATTTCAATCTTTTATCGGCCGTAGTGGCGGGTTTAATGCGGTTGCCGGGACTCGCCTTTGGAACAGTGGTTACGGGCGATGGGGGTTTTGCCGAATAAGCGTATAAAGTAATGGGCTCGTTTTTTGCTCCCGGGGTCACTGGTTTCGCGGCGAAAGCAAATAATTGTTTATCGCTGAAATAACGATGCGTACCGCCGTCATCTTTCAATGCATACAGGTAAAATGTTTTGGGAGGCAGGTTCCTGAAGACAAAATTTCCTTTTCCATCCAGTTTTGCAATATAGCGGGGCCTGTCCTTCACTACCGCTGAATCATCAGCGCGACTATGCAGCATTACGATCAGACTGGTATCCGCTTTCCCCGTTTCCGCTAACAGCACGTTGCCCCGCAATTCCAATGAATCTATGTAGTTGCCGGTGGAAAAAGTATAACGAAACCCTTTCAGTACATTTCCTTCTGTAAAGTCTTTGATCGAATTACCAAAGTTGAGAGAATAGGTTGTGTTGGACTCAAGGGTATCTTTCAGCTTTACCGTTAATGTATTGAGCCGGTAATCAACAGATGGACTGATCCCGGGCAGCGGGGAGATGACCAGGTTCTCCTGTACATTCTGGGTTTCGATGAACTCATTGAAGGTGAAAACGATCTTGTTGCCGGTAAAATTTCTCGTGGAGTCCCCTGGATTGGCTTTTACCAATACAGGGGGCAGTGAATCCCGGGGACCACCGGCCGGTGGGATGATATTCGCGCAGCCCGGCCCACTGCTGACACTTATGATAATGAACACCCAAACGGCAGCAAATGATATGAACCCTTTGTAATACATTAACAGGCTGCAAACATAAAAGGTTTACAGGGAATGAAATGTTTTTAAAATCCTAATTAATCAGACTCATCAGCAGCTTCCAGCTCATGCAATGCAATGGCCAGGTGATGGGTCTTTACAAAATTGCACCAGTGACAATCCTCTTTGCCGCAACCGGTGTAAAACTCCCTGTTGCGGATCTTTTGCCAGGTACTGGTGATCTGCTGGGTAACCGTGCTGATGTCGGCCGGACCGACCAATAATCGCTCCCGGCGATAATTCTTCTTTTTGTCCGGTTCAATAAAGTCAAATTCGGTGCTCACTACTTTCCAATCCTTTTGTTCGTAGTTATCTACAAGTATTTTATAGAAAACAGCCTGCCGCCAGTAGTCACCGCCGTTGGGATCTTTGGCGGAAGGACCCTTTGTTTTGGAGAGGCCTCTATCCGGATCACCGGTTTTTTATTCCCCCACATTATCTGCCCTTCCGTCAAATTCCAGTTTGTCGAGCTTGCCTTTTAGCGGTATCTCTTTAACTACAACGTTTCTGATATTCCTTTCAATGGCCACAATGGTATTAAAGCTGTCAATATATTTATCGTAATAATTGCCCAGCACCTGCTGGCCGTATTCCATTCGTCTTTCATACTGTTCCCGGGCAAAACTTTCTCGGTGTCGTTTCATGTACCATTCAAAGTCTGCAATAAATTCTTCTTTTGACGGAAATTTTTCTTTCCCGCCTTCCTGCATTTTCCTGAATAATTTTTCCAGTGCATGGTGAACGGCAGAACCAAATTCCATCGCTTCATTCTTGGGCGAAGGGATGCGGACCAGGTTTTTGAAATAAAATTCAAGCGGGCACCGGAGGTAATTGTTCAGGGCCGTTACATTCATGACGAATTTATCGAGAAGCGGCGCGATGAACTCTTCTTCTATTTTATCTATTTCCGGGGCTTCGGCTTCGCCAAAGCTCAGCATTGTAAATTCAGAAAGCGACCCGTTGTCAAGGATCACTTTTTCAACCGGTAAAGATTGCTGATCCTGTATTTCGGCAATGAACATGGAGGGCTCCGATTCTTTACCATCAGGGTTGAACCGGCTGTAGGAGATATAAAGTTGCTGTTCCGCCCTTGTCATGGCAACATAGAATAAGCGGCGAAGTTCCTCTTCTTCATTCTTGGAGGAAAGGGACGATGGAATATTGGCGCCTGCCCTCGAAGTGAAAATGGTATCCGGCAGCTTATAATCACCACCGGGTTTTCTTTTCTTTTCCCATAAAGATGAATTACAACCCGCAATAAATACACAGGCAAACTCAAGACCCTTGGATCCATGCGCCGTAAGCAGGTTCACTCCGCTTTCACTGCCGTTTACCTGGATCAGGGGCAGGGGAATATCTTCGTTTTCCATCAGTTCCACGAGATCCACGAATCCCTGGAGTGAAAGCAAGGGATCCCTGTGCGTTTCCTCTTTTATAAAATCAAAAAGACCGGTCAGTTGCTGTAATTGCCAATGCTTATCGGGGCTTTGCATTACCTGCGTCAGGATACCTGCTTCCCGGATGATTTTCTCAAATAACTGCTGTAAGGTCAAATTCGTTACCGCGGCGATCCAGTTTTCAATGATGCCGGAAGCTTTTTTCAATCCTTCATGGACGGGATTACTGAAGAGGTCTTTGGAAGGAGCATTGGCTTTTTCAAACAATAGCCGGCGCAGCGAAGTTTCTTTATCTGCATAACTTTTTTCGGCTGCTTCCATGCTCAGTTTAGCAATTTCAATGGGAGGAATACCCCACCAGTCGGAATGGAGCAACTCAAAAAGCATTTCATCACCGCTGTAAGAAATAGCGTGTTCGGCAGCCAGGTATTTCAATTGCAGCAGGATCTTTTGCGCCAGCGGAAGTTCCAGGATATTCAGGCTTCTTTTACTGTAAACAGGTATATTCAGCAACTGGAAATAACGGGCGAGTTCTTCCCCGTATTTATGCTCTTTATAAATAATACCGATCCTTCCCGGTTCAACCGGGGTGGCCAGGAGTTGCCTCACCTGCCGGACGATACCGATCATTTCCTGGCGGGGGGTTTCATATTCTTTTATAACCGGAGGATGCTTCAGTTGTTTTATGCCTTCTTTGCTGGCAAGCAATTCTTTGCTCAGGCCTTCGATCTTTTTTACCAACCGCTCTTCGTTATTATCGATCAGGGTTTTGGAAACATCCAGGATAGGTTGCGTGGAACGGTAATTATGGGTTAATACCACCGTGAAGAGATCTTTTTTATAATTCCCTGCAAAATCGAGCATGTTCTCCATGTTGGCGCCCTGGAACCGGTAAATACTCTGGTCATCATCACCTACCACGAATACATTGGGTTTGTCCCAGTAACTGATCAATAGTTCTACCAGGCGGTTCTGTGTCCCGCTGGTATCCTGGTATTCATCTACCAGGATGTATTGAAACCGCTCCTGGTAATTGGCCAGCAGGTTCCTGTTTTCAGTGAATGCTTTGATGACCCAGTTGATCATATCGTCGAAATCATAACGGTTCTTTTTCTTCATCAGTTGCTGGAATCGGTCAAACTCTCCCACCGCAGCCCGCAATCGTTCCATTTTTTCATTTTCTTCATTTATTTTATCTTTTTTCAGATCACCGGCATTGAACTCTTTGTATTTTCTTTTATAAATAAATTCTTCCCGGTTGGGCAGATCGGTGAGATATTCATCGATCCGCTGATTGATGAATTCCGGCGTCCAGCCCTCCCGTTTCATCGTGCTGAACAGCGATTGAAGGTTACCCACCTCGTAGTATACATCACCCCTGTATCGTTTCAGCGGGTGATTCTTCGGGAAAGAATCAATTAACTCTTTTAACAGTTGTATTTTTTCAAGATCCGAGATGGGATCCAATACATTTTTTTCAAACAGGTACAGGTTTTCCTGGATCACATCGTTACAGAACCCATGGAAAGTATAGATATTCACTTTGTGTGCATCCGGCCCGATGAATTGGAGCAATCTTTTCCGCATGGTCACCACCCCGGCATCGGTAAAAGTGAGGCAAAGAATATTGCCGGGCAACGCATGGGTATCCAGTAAAATTTTGCCGATGCGGCTGGCAAGGATCTGTGTTTTCCCGGTCCCGGGCCCGGCGATCACCATTACTGGCCCTTCAATGGTATCTACGGCAAGTCGTTGTTTTTCATTGAGCTTTTCGTATTCCTCTTTGAACTTTTTTTCCAATCTTTCCCTGTTCAGTGACATGTGTTCCTAAACTTTTTATTGTAACAAAAGTTATTATAACGAATTTACCTCTTTAATTCTCATGGGAGCAAATTTCATCCTGGCGGTTCAGAAGGTCCCGGCTTCGATCGAAAAAGTATGGGCCTTTTATTCCAACCCGCAAAACCTGAAGGTCATAACACCGGTTGCTATGAACTTTTCCCTGCTGGCCGGGGATAAGACCCAGGAATTATACCCCGGGCAGATTTTTCAATACAGGGTGCGTCCACTCTTTCGTGTGCCTTTTCACTGGGTGTCGGAGATCACCGGGGTTAGTGCTCCCACTTATTTTGTTGACAAACAACGCAAGGGGCCTTTTCGTTCCTGGGAACACCAGCATTTTTTTAAAAAGGTGGGTGGGGGAATAGAAATACAGGATATCATTAATTACGAAACCCCATTATGGATGATCGGGGATCTTGCCAACACATTATTCATAAAAAAGAAACTGCGACAGATCTTTAAATACCGGTTTAAAAAAGTGGAGGAGATCTTTGGTAAATGGCCGAAGGGCCAGGAGCCTGCTATTACCATCCGGCCAGGTCATTTGATTCAGTAGTCTTCCTTACCTATATTTGATCATCTGCACAGAAAAAAGTCATGAACCGGTGAAAAGAGCACCCCTTCTTGTTTTTCTTTTAATCATTGGTCTTTATGGTTTTGCACAGCTGAAACCAGTCTATCATTTCCAGGCGGATGATACCCTGCTCAGGAAAAGTTATTACGAACAGGCACTGGGACAGCAAAAAAAACTCATCAGCTCCCTTGGGAACGAATACAGGAACGATTACAAAATGATGTACGATGACCGGTTCAAAGAGGTGGCCGGCTTATTGCAGAGCAGCCGCAGTGTTACGGACCCGTTGGTGGATCATTACCTGCAATCTATCCTGAAAGTAATAACCGATGCCAACCCGGAATTAAAAGGGCTAACCATCCGGCTTTTTTTCAGTCGCGACTGGTGGCCGAATGCTTACAGCCTGGGAGAAGGGACGATCGCCATCAATGCCGGTTTGATGATCTACCTGGAAAATGAAGCAGAGCTGGTATTTGCCCTTTGCCATGAGCTGGCACACTACTATCTCGATCATAGCAATAAGGATATTCAGAAAAATATAGAGACGGTAAATAGCGAATCGTTCAAAAAAGAAATGAAGCGTTTGTCAAAGGAAGAATACCGTGTAGGAGAACAACTGGAAAAACTGGTAAAGGAATTTGCTTTCGGAAGCCGTCGGCATAGCCGTGAAAATGAAGCGGAAGCTGACCGGCAGGGATATCTTTTTATGAAAAGAACAGGTTATGATTGCGGAGCGATAAAAACCTGCCTGGGGTTACTTGATAAAGTGGATGATTCACTGATCTATCAACCCCTGAATCCGGAACGTCTCTTCAATTTTGAAGAATATCCCTTTAAAAAGAGATGGATAGAAAAGGAATCGGCCATTTTCGGGGAAATGAATAAGGACGATTCCCCGCTTACTCAGGCGGAAAAAGATTCGTTAAAGAGCCACCCCGACTGCAAAAAGAGGATTACCCTCCTGGAGGACTCGATTCAACATACCGGTCCCGGGAAAAAATTTATAGTGAATGAACCACTGTTTCGCCAGTTAAAGAAAGATTTTTTTGTGGAGATGACGGAACAGGAATTCAGGAATAAGAACCTCACCCGCAACCTGTATTACAGCCTGTTGATGCTCCAGAACTCCGAGAATATTCCCTTTGCGGCTTATTCGGTTGCCCGGGCGCTCAACTTTGTTTATGACAACCAGCAGAATCACCGTCTCGGTCTTGTAACTGACAAAGAGACCCGGAGTTACCCGGCCAATTATAACCTGCTGCTTCGTATGATTGACCGGTTAAGGCTGGACGAAATAGCGAACCTAAACTATTACTTTTGCAGGCAATACCAGGCGCAGATGACAGGGTATGCCGGCTTTGAAGAAGAAATGAACAAAGCGCAAAGAAGAAAAAACCAAAACTAATTCTGAATCAAAACAACAGCAAAATGAGAAAGTTATTATGGCTAACAGGTCTTTTTTCACTCCCCTTCTATGCCATGAACGCCCAGTCCATTTCGATAGATGGGGTGCGTCGTTCCGCCCTTCGTACTTCTGACGCTATCAAGGAAGGCACCGATGTGAAGGGTTATTATTTCTTTTATGTAAGTGACAAGATCGATAAAAAGACCAACGAGTATACGCTGCGTATCGTAGATAATAATCTCAAGGTCCTGAAGGATATCAAGTTCCAGGATTCGAAGGATGTAACCATTCTTGAATCATCTTTTAATGGCAGGGATATTATTTTCCTGCTTTATAACGAGGACCAGAAGACGTTTGAATATCAGGTGTACGGGGCAGATGGAAAGAAAAAACCTTATACCTACACACGGGAGCTCAGTAAAAAAGAAAAACGTTACCTGGAGTCGAGTTATTTTGCCATGAATGATGAGGATGAAACGTATAAAGGACTTTACCCGGTGGAAGGGAAAGGCTTTATCTCCAATATGCCCAGCCGGGAAGATAAAGACTATACTTTTCAACTGGATTATTTTTCGACGGAAAAAAGAAAACAATGGACTTACATTCCGACGGAGGGCGCCAAAAAATTCATTGGGGATTACCTGGGTTATTTCAATGGCGTCGTGTATATCGAAATACTCAAATACTCCGGGGTCTTTGATCAGAAACCGGAATCGTCACTGGTGGGACTGAACCTTGAAACGGGAAAAGTGGTTTTTGAAAGAGGCACCGATTCGAAATACCGCTTCTATCCCGCCAGCATGTCTGTCATGAATAACGGCCAGGCCTATCTCTATGGCGAATATTACGATCAGAATGGAAATATTGCCAAGGATAAGTCGCTGGGTTTTGCTTTTTGGGGCATGGACGAAAAAGGAAAGTTGCTGAGCGAAAAATATTGTTCCTGGGAAACGGACATGGGCAAATTCCTGAACGTGAGTTCCAGGGGTAAGATCGAAGACTTCGGGTTCATGTACCTGCACAATATCGTGCAGACTTCTGACGGCAGCATTTATGCCATAGGAGAAGGGTTCAAGAAGGTGGCCAGTGCCTTGGGTATCGCCGCTAAATTGTTGACCCGGAACAGCGATATCAGCACCGTGAAGGTTAAAGTAACGGATATGCTGCTGATCAAATTTGACAGGGATTTTAATGTAAAAGAAGCAAAGATCTACGACAAGAACTCCAACAGCGTGGAATTGAGAAGCGGTTATGAATTTGTCAGCACCCCGATGCTGGGAAAACTGATAAAATATTCTTATGGGGAATTTGATTACGCGTATACCCAAACCAACAAGGATGTTTCTTCTTTCACGGTTTGTTATAGCGATTATGTAAGAGAGAAGGATTATAAGGGAGCCACATTCAATTCGATCAGCTACAATGACGGTAAGGTTACTACCGACAGGATTAATACCAAATCAGATGCAACCCGTTCCTGGGTATTGGCGGGAAAACTAGGGCAGGTATTGGTGATGGACTATTACAAAAAAGACAAAAAACTGGATGCACACCTTGAAAAACTGAATTAATCTACCCTGGCATCCTGGAAATGTATTTCTCAATTTGCTTGATCTGGTCCACGATCTGGGGAGTGGTGGGTTTCAGGGCTTTAGTTTTTCGGAAAAAATCTTTGGCTGCGCGGAATTCCCTTTTATTCATCATGATGCTGCACATCTGCAGGTAGGCGGCGGCTTCATTTTCTTTGTCGGGCAATCCTTTACGGATCGCGGCGCGGATATAACTTTCGGCCTGTTTCAGGTCATTTTTCTGCATGGCCAGCATTCCCATCTGCAGCATGCTGGCACCCTCGGCCTCTTTCATGGGCATGCCCAGGTCCAGCCCTTTCTTCATCAGTTTTTCTGCCCCGTCAAAATCCTGTTTCATCATTGCAATGTTTCCCTTCAGTGTATAATATACCGAACGAATGGGCTTGTATAAAAGACCTGGGAATTTGATGGAGTTCAACACTTTTTCCGCACCTTCCATATCCCCGCTTTCCATGTATTCCTGGATCAACCGCAGCGGCCCGAAGAAAAAATGACCGGCGATCAGGATGACCCCGACAAGGTATAAAGGAAAGGAGGGCCAGAAGCTGGCTGAATAGTTCACATAAACACCGGCGGCTACCAGCACCAGGCCGATCCAGAGACGGTATTTGATAATGAGATTGTAGAATTTCATTTTTACGTTTATAGTATTAATAGCCGGGCGAAATTATGGAAAGTTCGAGGAAGTTAGCGGGGAATAAAAATCATTCGAATTATCCTTCAGAACGTTAAAATATTTAAAGGAATTAGTAGCCCGGACAAGAATCCCCCGACGCTACGGTCGGGGCAGGGAACTTGTATCTAGAGTTTAGGAAACTCCTATTCTATCCCCGCCCCCGCCCGAATGTGCCATTCGGTACGGGCGGGCGTACCGAACGTTTAAAAGCATTCAAAGTAATTTGTAGCCCGGACAAGAATCCCCGCCTGACCAAAGTCATTCGGGCAGGGAACTTGTATCTAGAGTTTAGGAAACTCCTATTCTATCCCCGCCCGTACCGGACGTTTAAAAGCATTCAAAGTAATTTGTAGCCCGGACAAGAATCGAACTTGTATCTAGAGTTTAGGAAACTCCTATTCTATCCATTGAACTACCGGGCCATACCTTCTTCAAAACTGCATCAATGCCCGGTACGTTCGGGCGGGCATTGAACTACCGGGCCATACCTTCTTCAAAACCTTATCAATGCCCGGTACGTTCGGGCGGGCATTGAATGCAGACGCTTGCGGTCGGCATCCCGACTTACTTCGCAACGTCGGGACTGCGGGCCAAAAATCATTGTAGCGCTAAAATCAGTCTCATTAATTTATATTACTCAAATATTAAATGTCAGCGTTTGACTTGCATCCTGAATTGCCGGACGGGCCGGTGTTACAAGCCAATTTATCCACTAAAGTTTTCGTAATTCGTGGGCTGCAAATATAAGAAACAACCTATGTTTTCGTAAGTTACAGCGTCAAAAACCAGGAACCATCATTGAATGAAC
>CAYSIU010000053.1:0-4309 GCA_964431095.1 uncultured Chitinophaga sp.
TGAAACAATAAAAATCACCAGTCCCCGGGAGCTATTTAAATTATTCTTTTTACACTGTTAATATCATTTGCAATGAGGATGATCCCCGGGCTTTTTCCTTTCTCAAAACTCCCCAGCACAGCATCCATCTGCAAAGCCCTTGCGCCATTGCTGGTGGCCCATTTCAGCAGGGTTTCCATTTCGATCTGCGGAAAACGAGTTTGCAGGGTCTTTATCTCGGCAAGAAGACTCAGTTGATGATTCGAAGCAAGGCTATCGGTGCCGAGCACGATCTCACATCCTGTTTTCATAAACAAATCAACAGGAGGTAGTTGCCTGCTGATATACAGGTTAGCATTCGGGCACAGGCACCAATACAATTGGCTATGCACCGGCAACCGACGGCTAAATAAAAGGTCTTCTTCCGATGTATAAACATTGTGCACCAATAGTACAGACTGATGGTTCAGAAATTTTGGCAGGTAACTCTGCAGGCTGCTTTTTCCCGTAGCATTGAAAAACGAAACATCCATATTCATCTTTTCATAGAGTTCGGTGAATTCTCCCTGTTTGTGCCGGAACCATTCATTCTCCCCCGCCGTTTCCTGGTTGTGGATCGTAAACAGATGGTTGCCCGGGAAATGGAGGATCAGGTCCCATAATTCATCAGCAACGGAGTAAGGTGCATGGGGAACGATGGAATTGGATTCGATCGGGATGGAATAAAATCTTCCATATTCCCTGAACTGATCAACGCTTCGCTGAAATCGTTGCTGCGCCATTTGCGGGTTGAAACAACTGGCCTCAATGAAATTGTGATAATAGATCCGGCCCTTTGCTTTTTGAGGAATGCTCAATGTGTTGTTGCAAATATCTCCCACGGCTACAATGCCGGCGTCGAGCATTTCATCCTCGGCCTTTTCAATAGCCCGCAATATTTCTTCTTCCGGGAAATGACGTTGCTGTACCACATCGAGCAAAAACTTCACTAACCCGGTCCCCTCCGGTACAACCCCTTTCATGTGGCTGAGTTCAAGATGGCAATGACAGTTGATAAAACCGGGCGAAAGAATTCCATTCAATGACTGAATATCATTCCCGGCTTCCGCCAAAGGAACCAGGGCTTCAATCGTCCCCTCCTCATCAATGATCAATACCTTTTCTTCCCGGAACCGGTACCCGTCGAATACTTTATCCGCTTTGAATTTTTTAAAGGCCATTCAAACAAATTTCAACCATCACACCCCAAATTCCAAATCGTTAATTTTGCCGGCTTATTGAAACTTCGTTCGTATGCTGGATCGATTAGAAGCCATAAAAGCAAGATTTGACCAGTTGGGCATCGCGCTGACCAACCCTGAAATTGTGGGCAACAATAAAAAATTTGCCGAAGCCAGCAAGGAATACCGGGGCCTGGAGAAAATCGTGCTGGCCTATCAGAAGTACAAAAAATTACTGGACGATATCGCATTTTATAAAGAAGGCCTGGAAGGGGAGGACGATGAAATGAGGGAATTGGCAAAGACGGAAATGCCGGAACTGGAAGAGAAGAAAGAAAAGGCGGAATCCTATATCCGGCAGTTACTGATCCCCAAAGACCCGCAGGATGAAAAGAATGCGATCCTGGAGATCAGGGCGGGTACGGGTGGCGATGAAGCCAGTTTGTTTGCCGGGGACCTGTTACGGATGTATATAAAATACTGCGAAAAAAAAGGTTGGAAAACCGCCCTACTCAGTGAGAACGAAGGAACCGTTGGAGGGTTCAAAGAAGTGCAGCTGGAAGTGACCGGGGATGACGTATACGGGGTACTAAAATTTGAAAGCGGCGTTCACCGTGTGCAGCGGGTACCGGCAACTGAAGCCAGTGGCCGTGTGCACACTTCAGCGGCTACTGTAGCGGTGATGCCGGAAGCCGAAGAAGTGGATTTTGAATTAAAGGAAAGTGATGTAAAGATGGAAACGGCGCGAAGCGGAGGAGCCGGCGGGCAAAACGTCAACAAAGTGGAGACCAAGGTCATGCTGACCCATATTCCCACCGGGACGGTTGTGATTTGTCAAACCGAAAGGACGCAGTTGGGCAACCGTGAAAAAGCAATGCAGATGCTTCGTACAAAACTCTACGAGGAACAGGTCAGGAAACAGGAGGAAGAAATTGCCCGGCGCAGGAAAAGCCTTGTCAGCACGGGTGACCGCAGTGCCAAAATAAGAACCTACAACTTTCCCCAGGGCAGGGTCACGGATCACCGTATCGGGCTTACATTGTATAACCTGGACGCGGTATTGAACGGGGATATCCAGGAATTGATCGATGCACTTCAATTTGCCGAGAATTCAGAAAAACTGGCCCGGCAGAACTAATACCTGCATTTTACTTTTCTGCAAACGTTTGTATGACCAGGTTTTCTGCGGGTAATACCAGCAGTGGGGGGTCGCATAGTAAGCAGTTTAGACTCAATTGATTTCAACGAATTTCACGCTTATCCTTGCCTGTTGCGGCCTTCAGGGTCCTTATTTACAGCGCTTCAGAAGGAATTTGGCATGAATTTTAGAAAGAAGATCATGTAATATTCGTCCAATGGGGGCCTGTTCTTTGTCAGTTGATTGTCAGCTTTTTTAGGCGTAAAACAGGAAGTTTATAAATATTCTCCTGCTGTGTTATGTAATCCTTTGTCCGCAAACATCGTAGGCTTACAGCCATGGGATGAGTTTTTACGAATAGAATAATAAGGGGAATTACTGAGGACCGTGTTTTAAACTTTCATTAACAGCTGGCATCATACTATCGGCAGTAAATTTGCGTTATACAATAACAGATCTTATTATAAAAGCAGTCAATTTTCTCATAAGCAGTTAGTTTTGGTTGCGACCCCTGTTTCCACAGGGGTTTATTTTTTTATATACCTGACCCAGCTATAAATGACACCTGTTGCAGCCCCGGCGGCATCCGCCATGATATCTCCTGTTTCAAAAGAACGGCTCGGGATAAAATACCGCTGTACATATTCCATCCCGATCCCATAACAAAGCCCCGCTATTCCCAGCAGGATAAAATATTTCCTCATTTTTTTATTTCCGGGATATTTTTTTCCCAGCGCCCTTGCCCACAGGATCACCAACAAGGCAAACAATACAATATGGATCCATTTATCTATCCAGATCCCGTTCAACCAGTTTGCTTTCGGCAGGGCCGACCCAGGGAGCGTAAGTAAAATAGTGGTAAGAATGAGCCAGGACAAGGCTATTGCAAAAGCAGGGATGGTTTTTTTCAATGAAAAAATTTTTACAATAATAGGCCAGATTCAGGTGTCCACCATTTTCATTTTCCTGACAGCAGCATAATTGAAAAGGAGCCCCAAATGGGACCCCTTTGTTTAACCAACTATAGAACCAAAACTACTATAGCAGCGGGTTGTATTTTACCCAATTACGAAAAAAAAGTGGTTTTGGATTGCCATGATTTACAAAATCTTATTGCAGCTGATGGAATATCGAATCTTAAAATGGGCTGGTGGTTACATCAGAACTTCCCCGACTTCTGCATTCAGCGTTCCTTGTTCTTTATTCGATATTCTTTCAGGGTTTGCCCACCACATAGATCTTCCCTTTCGGAGTGGGGTTGCCACCGGTATCTTCCAGTGTAATGGCGAAGGCTTCGGCCTGCTGCACATTTTTGGCTTTGATGAGCAGGCGGTTCTGTTTGACGAAATAATCATTATCAATCAGCCCAAGATCGATCGGCTGGTTATTCAGTAAGGCCCATACCTGGTATTGTTTGCCGGAAGCCGGTTTGGGGAGGTTATTGACAAGCAGGAATACATCATGGGTGGTTGTATCCCAATAAACGGTGGTATATGACTGGGGTGAAATATCCGTGCCCTTCAGGGAAGCCATTTTCACCTGCGGATTACTGGTAAGGGTTTGGATGTCTTTTCTGACACTGTTCAGTTCGGCGGCAGTAGTATTGTAGTCGTTCTGCAGTTTCTTATTCTTGTTCGACAAGGAAATATTCAAATAAATGCTTCCTGCCAGTAGGAGCAAGCATGCAGCCGCCCCGTATCTAAGCCATTTCCGTTTTTTTACCGGGGCGCAGTGCAACACTCCAGGCGTTGGGACGGGCTAATCAGGGACGATAAACCGGGGCTCAAGGGCCAGCGCTCTGGCCACCGCTATTCGCTGTCGCTGACCTCCGCTAAACTCGTGCGGGAAGTTGTTGGCGAGGGTTGGCTCTAAACCAACCGCGCGCAGCAACTCTCCGATCCTCTCGGTCAGCTCATGCTTTGCCAGCTTTAGATTGATCGGTCGGCCCAGTCGGGCTTCGATGCTCGACCCG
>CAYSIU010000053.1:4319-10531 GCA_964431095.1 uncultured Chitinophaga sp.
ACATAACCTCCATGATCTTTCCTTTCAGCTCCGGCGACGGGGGCACAGCAGTTTCAAGTGCCTGTTTCTCCAGTGCCAGGTCAAAGGCGATCCTTGCCTGCAGCACTTCGGGATATTGAGCGCAGGCCTGTTCAACCCCGATCCGTTCTTCGGCTGAAGCAAGCCCGAGCACATAGCTCTCGACAATTCCGCTTGATATGTATTCCTGTGTGTTCACTACTACTGTATCATTGTTCTTAATTGAATTAATGCTGTTCTGATCCTTGTCTTCACCGTGCCAAGAGGGATGTTCAGGATCTTGGCTATCTCTTCATGTGTAAACCCCTGGAAATAGGAAAGATCAACCAGCACCCGCCATTCCTCTTTTAATTTTGTGAGAACCCTTCTCAGGCCTACATCATCCACCACGGGGCCCGTCACCGGTCCTGCTACATCTCCCGTTTCAGTCATCGGCTGGTTTTTTTTCGCATCGCGATATCCTTTTGATCTCACTTCATCGATCGCTGCATTCCGGGCTATATTCAGCATCCATGTGAACAGCCGTCCTTTGGAAGCATCATATGATTCGATCTTTTTCCAGATGTTCACAAAAACATTCTGCAACACGTCACTGGCAATCTCTTTGTCGGTAACAATGGCATTTACAATGCCATACAAAGCCCCGGAGTAATGATCATATAAATAGCCAAAAGCCTTTTCATTGCGCTGCTGAAGCAATGCCACCAGCTCCTGTTCGCTGTATGTGGTTTTGGGGTTCAAGTAATTGGTTAAGACACAATAATTAAAAGAATAATTGTATCGGGGTCATATACGGGCAAAACAATAAAAAAGATTTAACCTACCATAGCTTCATAGTCGGCGGCTTCCATCAGGTCATCCATATCCCGGGGGTTGGAGATCGTCATTTTTATCATCCAGCCTTCTCCGTACGGATCATTATTTACCGATTCGGGTGAATTGGCAAGGGCTGGGTTCAATTCAGTAATGGTCCCGCTTACAGGCAGGAACAGGTCCGATACTGTTTTCACTGCTTCCACTGTCCCGAAGACGGCGCCTGCTTCGAGACTTTGTCCCACCGTTTCCACTTCCACATATACAATGTCGCCGAGTTCCCTTTGTGCAAAATCAGTTATACCTACTGTAGCAATATTACCTTCAAACCTTACCCATTCGTGATCTTTTGTGTAACGGAGATTGGCCGGAAAATTCATAATCAACGATTTTAGGCCTGCAAAACAGTTGCCGGCCTTGCTCGATTGAAGCGATTACGCGAAGGCGAAACTGGCAGGATAAACAGGCTGCAAACCTAAGGGAAAACGACGATAAAGACGATCAAGAGCTATTATTGGCGAAAGGTATTTCGCCGGAATATTAGTACCGTTCATGCTTGGTTTTAGTCCATTTGTCGGGAAACGCTTTTACAGTACTGTGACGCGGAGGTATCTTTGTGTTCCCTATCATCAAAATCATTGAATATGAGAAAGTTAGTTTCGGTTTCAGCAGCTTTATTATTAATTACTTCGGTAGCCCGGTCCCAACAGGTATCCGGCCTGGTGAAAGATCAGCAGGGAAAAGGACTTGAGAAATCAACAGTGTCCCCTTTAAACGCCAGGGATTCCTCTGTCGTTAAGCTGGCAGCTACCAATACAACGGGTAAGTTTTCCTTTAACGCCCCCAAATCCGGGCGCTACCTGGTGCGTGCTTCCTATGTCGGTTTTTTGCCGACCTATTCACAGTCCTTCGAACTTTCAGGTGCCGGTGACATGAGTTTGCCGGACCTTGTTATATCTAAAACCACGGGCAACCTGAAAGAAGTGACGGTAACAACAAAAAAACCGTTGGTGGAAGTAAGGGCCGATAAGACCATCCTGAATGTGGAAGGAACGATCAATGCCGTTGGCAATGACGCATTGGAATTACTCCGCAAAAGTCCGGGGGTGATGATCGACAAGGACGATAATATCAGTCTGGCAGGTAAGAACGGGGTCCAGATCTATATTGATGGGAAGCCTTCCCCGCTTTCAGGATCAGATCTTTCCAATTTCTTAAAAAGCATGCAGTCGGCGCAGATCGAAGCGATAGAAATAATCACGAACCCTTCTGCCAAATATGAAGCTGCCGGCAATGCCGGTATCATCAATATCAGGCTGAAAAAAAATAAAGCTTTTGGCACAAACGGTTCGGTGAATGCTGGTTATGTGCAGGGCACTTATGCCAAATACAATGCGGGTCTTAACCTGAACAACCGGGATAAAAAGACCAACCTCTTCGGTAACTATAATTATAATAACGGCATCAACCTGATGCAGTTTACCATGCACAAAGAACAATTCGACACTTTATTTGAGCAGAGCAATAAGATCCGGTTCAAGAATAATACCCATGGCTTTAAAGCAGGCGTTGATTATTTTGTCAATGCCAAGAACACACTAGGGGCAGTAGTGAGTGGAAACCTTGCCAATAATGATTTCTCTACGGCAGGGCCGATGTACTTTACCTACATTCCTACCGGTCAACTGGTTCGTATTCTCCGCGCCACGAATAATAATGACATGAAGAGGAACAACGTAAACTTTAACCTCAATTACCGTTACGCAACACCGAGCGGCAAAGAGCTGAATGTTGACGGGGACTACGGGTTCTTCCGGATCCGGTCCGACCAGTACCAGCCGAATTACTATTACCAGGCCGATGGTGTTACCGAGATCAACCGCGTTATTTATAATATGATCTCGCCGACCGACATCAATATCTTTTCCCTGAAAACAGACTATGAGCAAAATTATAAAGGCGGGAAACTGGGCTTTGGCGGAAAGATCGGCGTGGTGAACACCGATAATAATTTCCAGCGCTTCAATGTTTACACTACGGGAAAAACGCTGGACACACTGAAAAGTAACCGGTTTAAGTACGATGAAAATATCAATGCGTTGTATGTAAATTATAACAAGCAGTTCAAGAAAGGGATCATGATCCAGTTTGGAGTGAGGGCGGAAAACACGCATTCGAAAGGAACTTCTACCGGCTTCCAGAAATCCAACAGCAACTATATGCCGTATGATTCAACTTTTAAAAAGGATTATACGGATCTTTTCCCGAGCGGTTCAGTTACTTTCAACAAAAACCCGATGAACCAGTTGACGATCTCTTACAGCCGCAGGATTGACCGCCCGGCTTACCAGGACCTGAACCCCTTTGAGTTCAAGCTGAATGAGTACACGTTTATGAAAGGGAACACCCAGCTGAGACCCCAGTACACACATAGTTTCGGCCTTACACATATATATAAATACAAATTAACAACGGCCATCAATTACAGCCATGTAAAAGATATATTCGCGCAACTCCCGGATACGATTGATAAAACAAAAAGTTTTTTGACCAAAAAGAACCTGGCTACGCAGGATGTGGTCAGCCTGAATGTCAGCTACCCCTTCCAGTACAAATGGTATGGTTTCTTTGCCACTCTGAACTCCAGTTATTCTCATTACGTGGCGGATTTCGGCGGCGGCACCCGCAAAGTGGATCAGTCAGTGTTTGCCCTGACCTACTTTATGCAGAATACGTTTAAACTGGGCAAAGGATGGACCGCAGAATTAAGCGGCTTTTATCTTTCCCCTTCCGTCTGGCAGGGAGTCATTAAGTCGGGAGGGTTGGGCAGCATAGATGGAGGGCTGCAAAAGACGGTTTTGAAAGAAAAAGGAACCCTGCGTGTGGCGGTCAGTGACATTTTCAAAACAATGAAATGGTCCGGCTCTACCAATTTTGCAGGAACGAACAGTTCGTTTAAAGGTCATGGCGAAATCCCTCAATTCAAACTGAACTTTAATTACCGGTTTGGGAACAGCCAGGTAAAAGCAGCGCGCCAGCGCAAATCAGCAACGGATGATGAAAAGAAACGTGCGGAAGGCGGGGGACAATCCACCGGGATGGGGCAGCAGAAATAGAAGATAAAAATAAAAGGATATAGGTAATAGACGATAGTTGAAAATCAGGGTTCAGTTACTGAACCCTTTTTATTTTAATAGATTACCTGTAATGCTTTTTTCTTTTGACCAGTTTTGCCGTAATGATCTTTACATCCTGTAAAGGCCTGTCACGGTCCGTTCCTTTACTGGTGGGTACGGCTGCAATCTTATCGATCACATCCAACCCTTTCACCACTTCTCCGAACACTGTGTAGCCCTGGTCCAGGTGCGGTGTTCCACCGATCGTTTTATAGACCTCGCGCTGATCAGGCGGGATCTTTCTTTTCAGCCGGTAGGTTTCCACTGAATCAAGTCCGGCATCGGTAAATACTTTTCCCTGGGTAAGATAAAACTGGCTGCCGCTGCTGGCTTTTTCAGGGTTATTATCCCGGGCAGCGGCGATCACCCCTTTTTTATGAAAGAGTGTTTGTCTGAATTCCGCCGGCACCCGGTAGCCCGGTCCTCCCATTCCCAGTGGTTGCCCGGGTGCAGCATTCCTGCTGTCAGGATCACCGCATTGGATCATAAAATTCTGGATGACCCGGTGAAAGAGCAGTCCGTCATAATAATGCATCTTCACCAGCTTTAGAAAATTATCACGGTGCAGGGGGGTGGAATCCGATAATCGAATGATAATATCCCCCATGTTTGTCTGCAGCAGCACATTTTTTTTTCCGGTCCTTCTTCCGGACGGTGGAATCAGCCTGCGGGTATACAACTGCAAGCTGGAAACACAGGCTTAAAAAGACCAATAAAATTTTTCTCATATCAGAAATCATGTTCTTCAAAATAAAGCAGGATATGATCCTTCAGGAAATTTTCCTGTTCGACCGCGTTCATATCCGGCATCGGCTTTAGTTGTTTGAAATGCGGCCAGCCATCGGCATCCACCTGTTCCAGTTCGTAATAACCGCTGGACAAAAGCAGGTGGCACACTGCCACATGCATGAGGTCCTGTTTTTGTTCTTTGCTGAACTTTTCGCGGATCTCCCCGAATTCCTGTATCCCGATAAGAAATAAAATGGCTTCGAGGTCAGGTTTTTTACCAAACCGCTCCACCAGCTTTGCTTCCAGTTTCCACCAGCGCTGTTGAAGATCATCCCGGGCATCCATAGCCGGCAAAGATAATTACATGCTTGTCCGGGATCACGAAGCCCGTTCCACCCTTACAGCCGTTCCATAAGCCAGCACTTCCGTAACGCCACCGATCACTTCGTTTGCATCGTACCGCATGCTCAGGATAGCATTGGCGCCTCTTTGTTCTGCATGCTGCACCATATCCTGGAACGCTTCTTCCCGGGTCTTCTCACAAAGCTCCCTGTAAATAGAGATCTTACCCCCGAAAAGGGTTTGAAAACCGCCGGCAATATTCCCGAAAATGCTCCTGGAGCGAACAATAATGCCCCTGACCACACCCAGGTTCTGTACAACTTTATAACCTCCCAATTCGATGTTGGTAGTAACCATTGACTGATCAATCATAAATTTTTTATGAATGTAAGCAATCTACAGATTTGTTGCCGGCCCTCACTGGTATTCATCCGGCAACGAACAGGGCACAGCCTGCAGGATTCATTCTGCAAATCAATCTCCATTATCTTTGCGCAAACTTTTTGAAGGATGCTGCAATTGCAGGTGATCAGGCAGAACCCGCAAGCGGTTAAAGACAAGCTGGCCATTAAGCATTTTGCTGCAGCGGGCCTGGTGGAGGAGATCATTTCGCTGGATGATAAAAGAAAAAAATTACAACTCGAATCAGAGACCACGCAGGCAAAAATAAATTCAGCTTCGAAAGAGATAGGCCAACTGATGGCAAAAGGGGAACACGCAGCTGCCGAGTCAAAAAAACTGGAAGTGGCAACTTTCAAGAGCCGGCTTCAGCCGATTGCCGGGGAACTTGCCGAAACAGAAAAGCAGCTCAATGAGCAGCTTATACTCCTGCCCAATCTTCCGTCTGATAAAGTCCCCCCGGGTAAAACTCCTGCCGAAAATGTAGTGTTGAAAGAAGGAGGCAAAAAACCTAAGTTATCAGCCGATGCCCTTGCTCACTGGGACCTGGTGAAGAAATATGACATCGTTGATTTTGAAACGGGCGCTAAAATTACCGGCAGTGGTTTCCCATTATACAAGGGGCAGGGAGCGAAATTGCAGCGCGACATGATCCAGTATGTCCTGGATTACAATCAAGCGACAGGTTACACTGAATACCTTCCTCCATTTATGTTCAATGAAGCACCCTCATGT
>CAYSIU010000054.1:0-10500 GCA_964431095.1 uncultured Chitinophaga sp.
CTGCCTGAACCGGAGAGCCAATTACCGGAACGATCAGAACGGCCCCACCTAAAAAGGATTCCGGGGCAATTCCCAGAACCTTGATCTGAACCGCGACTTTATCAAATCCGATTCAAAAGAAGCCCGGTCATTTGCAGAAATATTTCACCTGGTAGATCCCGATGTTTTAATCGACAATCATGTCAGCGACGGGGCCGACTACCAGCATATCATGACGCTGCTGACCTCGCAGCACAATAAGCTGGGCGGGGTGATGGGCGAGTTCATGGAAAAACAATTCGAACCGGCCCTGTTCACATTGATGAAAGAAAAAGGTTATGACCTTGTGCCCTATGTAAATGCTTTTGGCGATACCCCCGAGGCAGGCTGGTCGGAATACTGGGACAGCCCCCGGTACAGCAGCGGGTATGCGACGCTATGGCACAGCTTTGCCTTTGTACCCGAAACACATATGCTTAAATCTTACGAGCAACGCGTAAAATCCACTTATACCCTGATCCAGTGCTTTATTGAATTCACGTCAAAGAACAGTGAACAAATAAAGAACCTCCGCGAGCAGACCAAAAAAACAGTTCAATCCGCCACAGAATTTCCCATCAGCTGGACGCTGGATAAATCGCAATTCAAAACGGTAACGTTCAAGGGTTATACGGCAGGTCGCAAGCCCAGTGATGTTTCCGGACTGCCGAGATTATATTATGACCGTAACAAGCCATTTGAAAAAAATGTGCCGATATATAATTACTATAAAGTGCAAACGGTGATCAAAAAACCTGTCGCTTATATTATCCCGCAGGGATGGTGGAAAGTGATCGACCTGCTAAAGCTAAATAAAGTGGAAATGACAGAACTCAAAAAAGATACGGCCATTGAAGTGGAAGTATATCATATTGATGATTATAAAACCGCCGCCCGTCAATATGAAATGCACCACCTGAACAGCGATGTGAAGATCAGCAGCAGCCTGCAGAAAATGAAATTCCGGAATGGAGACTATTATATCCCGATGAATCAGCCCGCCAACCGGTTCTTAATTGAAACACTCGAACCGCAGGCCGAGGACAGTTATTTTTCCTGGAATTTCTTTGATGCGATCCTGGGACAGAAAGAAGGTTTCTCGGGCTATTCGTTCGAAGATATCGCCGCAGCCTACCTGAAGACGGATCCCGAACTTAAAAAACAATTGGAACAACGCCGTGCCACCGATACCGCTTTCGCAAAAAATGGCGGAGCGCAGTTGAATTTTGTATTTCAACATTCACCCTATTTTGAACCGGTAAGCCTCCGGTACCCGGTGTACAGGGTGTTGAAATAAAGGATTCAGTCTTGTTCGCTGAGCAGGTTCCCGGGATCGGTTGCCGTGGCCGTTTTATCGATCCGTTTAAAAAGAAAGCGGCCCAGTAAAAGCGTGATCAGCAATACGCCGACGCTTAGATAACCCAGCCAGTCAAAATGCTGGATCTTCCCGGATTTATCTTCAAAAACAACATAACCGGAGATAGTGGAAGCGATGCCGGTTCCCAGTTGCTGGATACTGCCGTTGAAACTCATAAAGCTGCCACGGCGTTCTGTACCGACTGTTTCACTGATCATAGCCTGCGCCGTGATGGCCCTCCCGGTTGCAAAAATGAACCAGATCGCAAAAAACAGGAGCACGATCGAAAAATGGACGTTGGGCATCCGTGTGATCAGCAACACCATGAAAAGCGAAAAAAATACCGAGAAGGAAAAAACGGGGAGTTTCCCGATCTTATCCGAATAGCGGCCCAGAAACAAGGCAGCGATAAAAGAAGCAATGCCGCCACACAGGTAGATCATCGGGGTCATGTCCTTGGAAAACCCTTTATTGAATTCCATATACGGGTTGATAAAAGGAATGATCAGGAAATGACCCATCATCAGCAGCCCCGAGAAAAACAACACATTCCATTGCGAAAAGCTGGGAATAGCCTTGCTCAATGATCTCCTAAATGACCCATTGCCGGGAGATCGCTCAATATGATCCGCCATACCGGGTATGAATTTACTGATCAGAGGTATTAAAATGATACCCACTCCGCCTACCAGCAAAAAAGGAACATGCCAGTTGAAATGAAAAAGATTGGTGAGGTACAATGAAAAAGGTACCCCGATGATGGAAGCAACCGCAAATGCGCTCATCACGGCGCCCATGGCGCGTCCCCTTCTTTCATAAGCAAAAATATCTGCCACGATCGCCAATACCTGGGCGCCAATAACACCGCCGAAAATACCTGTTACCGTCCTTGCGATCAGGAGTGACCCGTAGGTGGGGGCAAGTCCACAGGCAAGAGTGCCAAGGAGGAACCCGGCATAAGAAACCAATAAAACTTTTTTCCTGTCGAAATTATTTACGATAAAAGCGGCGATCACCCCTGAAATAAAAGCGCTATAGGAATAAGCGCTCACCAGCAATGTAAATTGCTTCGGGCTGATAGTAAAGTAAGGCATCAGGTAATTCCCCAGCGGCATCATGATCATGAAATCAAGGATATGGGTAAAATTCAACCCGGCCAAAAGAAACAATATGATGCGTTCGTTGCGAGTCATAAGGACAAGGTTACAAAGATTCATTTTAATCATCGGATAAACAAAAATCTGCGGCAGGTCAACCGGCCATATTATTTTTTTATCTGATGTAAAAACATAACTTATTATTTTAAGCTGTTTTATTTTGTCATTGAATCGTTCTATGTATGAAATATTTTGCCGGCTTTATAAGTGTAATGCTTTTGCTGGCATCCTGTAAATAATCTCCCGCGAAGACTTTATTATCATTCGACCTGGCAGAGTTGAATCATGTTAACAGGAAACTATTGGAAACAGCTATGGAAGACGGCACCGGCAATTTCCAGGTGGTTGGCCCGCAATATAGCGGTTTCAGTATCCCCGGTAATGTGAGGCACCTGCTGAAAGTTAAAACCAGTTCTGATTTTAATGTTTAGTGGTACGGAACAACGATAAATGCAGTTTATTCAGCCCGAGGTAAGCTCCGCCGGTATTGAATGAGCGACATTTGCCAGGTCTCACAATAAACATATCCCGCTCATATCCATCTTGGGGTTTTCTTTTTATACTCCAGGTATGAATCCCCAAACCATTTCTCCATCCATTTTTCTTCTCGGAGAACAAAGCCCGAATGAAGAATCAGGGCAAAAACGGGAATAACAAATAAAGGAGAAAACGAACCTAAAAGAATGGCTACGCCGGCAAGCATTGTAATAAATCCGAGATACATTGGGTTTCTCGAAAACCGGAACGCGCCGTCTGTTACAAGTTTTTTTGCCCTGAGACCGGGACGGGGAGGAGTTCCCAATTTAAGAAAGAGTTTAAGGTTTGCCAGGGTTAACATAAAACCCATTAAAATGACCAGGATCCCAAAATATCTCCAGGGAGCATATAGCCAACGCCCGATTGCTGCAAATGAATTGAGTAAGATCATTGCGGCTATTGAAACAATAAAGTAAATAGGAGGAACAATAGCTGGCGTATTGCTTTCTTTTGTTTCAGCATTTTGTAAAATATCCGGGTTGTTCATTTGGCTGAATTTGATTTAAAGATAGTGAATCGGTATACTAATTTTTAAGGCCGACACCCCATGAAACGGGCCAGCTCTTGTTATAGAGCATTTCTATGATTTGTTTCCGAAGAAAGATGCCCATTGTAGAGCAGGAGCTGTCTGGCCAAATAAAGAGACAGTATAAGAAGAATGGGGGCCGTTATTAAACCTGGAAAATAGGAACCCTGGTTGAGGGCCAATAATGGATGACCAATTCCATTGAAAGTTTCGATGAATATCCAAATCCAGATCAGGGACTGGTTAGAAATCCTGTTATGCCGGGTTGTAAGGATCCAGCTGACGATGCCAAATAAAAACAGCCCGATATTGATGATGAGAAACCCGGTACTTAAATTCGATGAAACCAGGCTGCTCAGGTATCGGGCAGGCGCCAGTACCGTCCAGAGTTGGCCAATATATTCTTCAACTGAATGTAAAGCCTGGGTTAATATAAGAACCAGGAACCCTATTTTGATTCGACTGTACAAAGGAAATAATTAACTCCGGCAATGAACCAGTCGTCAAATTTAAAACAATGCAGGATACTGGCTGCGGGCTTCAGGCTACAGGCTGCGGGCTTCAGGCTGCTGGCTTCGGGGAAAGTAATTATTTGGCAGTAATTTGCTTTTCAACAGTATATATTATATAAAATTTGCCGGAACAATTCCTCGAATTGGGTTTCTACTTGACACGGGCAATATTTAGGAATATCTTTAACTTCATCATCCCTTTCTGCACTTGAATATCGCCGGAAAAAAAATAACCTCATCATATGAAAAAGAAATATGTACTTGAGAAAATGACATTTACAGCAATTTGGTTATTTTGTTCATTCTTTCAAGCAACCCAGGCACAACCGGATCGAAGGGTTAAAACAACTGTTTCCACGGAGATAAATAAAACCCGCCCGGGTCTTTCTAAAAAAAACACAACTGTAGTTACAGGTCCTACGGAAGCTGAGCTTGATACCGCCAGGGTTTGGTTGATAAAATTAGGATACAATTTAACGATCGATGGGGTGCGAAATTTGAAGTCGTTGACTGCAGTCGGTGGTACCGTTGAAAGAGCCCAGGCGCTGACTACGGAGAATATGAAAAATCTCCGGGTACTCACAAATCTTGAATCGCTTCAACTTGCCCAATTTGGTAATGATGACTGGGTTGCCAATGCAGCCGGACTTACAAAACTGAAAAGTTTCATTATGGCTCCCGCCCGTAACCTTACTGACCGTAGTGCAGAAGTCTTCGGGGGATGGACCGGTCTAAAAACACTCATGATACATGGTTGCGGTATAACCGACGCTGGATTTGCAAAACTCGCCGGACTCACACAACTTGAAACGCTGGGTTTGCAATATGCAAAGATCACAGATGCCAGCGCTCCAATAATTGGTAGTTTTACCAACCTGAGCTACCTCGTTATTTCTTATACAAACATCTCTGATGCCGGCCTGCCTTATCTATATAATTTAAAAAATCTGAAACGCCTGGACATTCAAAGCCAAAAGATCACTGCAGGGGCCATTAATCTGCTAAAA
This sequence comes from uncultured Chitinophaga sp., assembly GCA_964431095.1. Classification (GTDB taxonomy): domain Bacteria; phylum Bacteroidota; class Bacteroidia; order Chitinophagales; family Chitinophagaceae; genus JJ008. The sequence goes on from CAYSIU010000054.1 coordinate 5,115, forward strand.
CAACAACTTCCCAATTGTATGATAGTTTACCCATAGAAGTTTTAATTTAAGAGGGAAGTTTTTTTGTTCGTTCTAAAATTTAAGGCACTTGGGTCGTCAGGGTTACTGAACCCGTATTTGAGTTGTCCTGCGTTGCTTCTTGCCCATCTACATAAATAGAACCGCTCACCGCAGTTCCGCTAGTACTATTGATAATTAGTTTAAAAACTTTTCCGTTCCCAGGGGTATTAAAGCCCTAAGTCCAGGTTAATGTAACATTGCTTACAGATTTTAATGTCCCATCAGCATCAGTATAGCTGACATTCATACTGCTGCTACTGGAAACGTTGTATTTAATAGTATGGGTTCCTTCGCCATCTTTACTGCATGCGAGGAAAAAAATCATTGATGAAATGATAGTTGATAATAATAGCTTTTTCATGATTACGGATTTAGCTTATGTTGAGAATGTCTCATTAAGATAAAATAACAGGCAGGCATAAAAGAAGGAAGCATCTAAAAATCAATCAATATGTAATCAGCTAAATTTGTGCCAGTTTTGTCATAAAAAATCAATTTTTTTACGATTTGTGACTGGGAAAACCGTAGGTAAAATAATAGTCGAAACTTAGGGCTTTTCCCTTGCGAAAGATAAAAGATAGGTAAACAATCCTCTTGCGCCCAGTCTCGTTTCGTGTGATTTCGGCGATACAATATCAAGTGCTGCCGGCCTTTATTATCTACCCATATTTAATTCACTTCTTCCCGTTGCCTGATTTTAATCCCATAAAGCAACCAGAAAACCCAGGTAATAGCAGTTATCATCGCGATTATGAAAGGAAACCAAATGGCCGCAATGGCCAAAATAGAATACAATAAAAAGGCAAAATATCCAAATCTGCCATTTGAGCGGATCGTGAGAATTGATTTTTCATTTTTGCCCAGGCGGTTTTTAAGTGCTGTATTGCAGATTAAAATCCAACCCATAGCCTGTAATGCCAAAACAGAATCATAAATAATTACGGCAGGAGCGGCATGATCAGTTGAGATGTATTCGCCAATAAGAGATGTTGGAAAGGGGACAAAAACAACGGTAAGTAACAAAAAGCCGTTTGCATAGATAAACGATGTGGATGATTTATTTATAAGCTTTATAGTGTTGTGATGATTCACCCAGGTAATGAGGATCACGATGAAACTTAAAACAAAAGCGAATATGGAAGGTATAATAAGCCTAAGTGCGACCCAGAATTCAGCCGTGCTCCTGATTTCTTTCGTCGGTGGGATTTTAATATTAATAATTAATAAGGTCAATGCAATTGCAAAAACCCCATCACAAAAGGCTTCTAACCGGGAGGTTGGATTTGTTTCCGCCATTTTTAATAGTTGTAGTTGGGCAAAACAAGATAGCTTAAAATATGGTCTGTTTTAACAAAAATAGCTTGAGGCCGGCAATTAACATCCGAACATTTGCGCAGCTCGGATAATTGATGCTGCGCCGGACGTAGTGCGCCGATGCAATCTTACCTGAAGAGCTCATTAAAGGTTTGATTTGAATGCTGATTTTATTGTCTTGACTTTAGCGAATCGGTGTCTTCATTAAAGACCATTGTGAAAAAGCCGTCAATCATTTTTAATTCTTCTGCTTCCGGCATGCCTGGAAATGCGGGGAAATCACCTTCCAGGTCAACTTTTGTCTTCCCGTCTTTCTCCGTGTATGAGTGAACAAATTTCGCACCGCTAAAAGCGCCACCATTCATGGTTGTTTCAATTCCTTTTGGCGGATTGAGCTTGTGGGTAATGGTCGTATTGAAAGTTGATCCATCCGGGTTGAAGATCTCGGCTTCAACTGTTATCCTATTTCCATCGACATTTATAAGTTTATGACTTTTGAATGCCGCGTGGTGATGGTCGCCTTCGCTCATGTATTTAAAAACAGTTTTGACAGGCACGGGAAATGTGGCGATTCCATTTCTCCTGTAATGGACGGTTGGAAGGTCTGCTTTAACCTCGCTGGAATTCTGTTTTGATTGTACTGACATAAACTTCGTTTTAATTTTTGAAGAATTGATTTACCCGACCCAAAATTTCATTGCGTATTTCATCTAATAGTTAAGCATCTTCGCCGGCATGGCAATAGCGCATTGCCAGCCGAAACAATTTTAAATCCTTAACGGAAATAATTCGTGAGCGCATCCCAATAATGCTGTTTCCAGCCAGTCGACAAGTGTTCTTTCAAACCCTCAGGAAATCCAATATGGTCAAATGACAAGTGTGTTCCCGACCCCTGAGAACTAAGTTCAAATTTTACAATAGAATATTTGCCGGCAGGCCAATCCACCACACGCCATGCTTCTACAATCCGCTGATTGGGGACCAGCTCTAAAATCCTTCCGATGATATGCCCGTCAAACAACGAGAAAGCGCCTCCTACTGTAGAATCAATAGCGGCTGATTTTTCACTGAAAGCATTAAAAGATTTTTTCGTGCAAGCGCTAAACTCTTTTGAACTAAGTAAGGTTCCATAAAGCTTCTGTGGGGTTACTTTAAAATTCACTTCCTGGTGAATCATGATCGACTTTGATGAATCACGCATTGCCTTGCTCATTACATCAGGCTTCTTTTGAGAAAAAATAGACAGCGGTATTAAAAAAATGAATATAAAAAGCAAAATTTTGTTTTTATCCATTATTGTTTGTATCCTCTTCATTTGTATTAGATTAAGTTAATTTTTTACAGTAGCATGCGCTCAACGGTTTATAGGCTGTGGTTTTGTTTTTTTAGTCCGTTATTTTGTTGTCTTGCTGTCAAGTTGTTTCCCTAATTTTTCATATTCGATGTCATTCGGTTCCCAAAGTTCTACCTTGTTTCCTTCTGCGTCAAGAATATGTACAAATTTACCGTAGTTGTAAGTTTCGATACTGTCCAGAATGGTTACGCCATTTTTTGTCAATTCCTCCACAAGGGCCGAAAGATTTTCAACCCTGTAATTTATCATAAAATCTTTAGTTGAAGGCTCAAAGTATTTCGTTGTTTCTTTAAAAGGATTCCAATTCGTAAAACCCTTCTTTGTGCTGTCAGCACCCTGGTACCACTCAAAAACTGCCCCATATTGGCTTGTGTTTAACCCAAGATTTTTTTGATACCACTCATTCATTTTGCCAGGGTCTTTGCATTTGAAAAAAATGCCGCCAATGCCTGTGACCTTTTTAATAGTTATCGGTTCTTTTTCCTGTTTTGTCAGTATCGTCTTAAATGCAAATCCTGAAAGGAAGGATGCTGCAATAACTAAAATAATTAATGATGTCTTTTTCATTTATCTGAATGTTTGTAGTTTAAGATATCGTTCGTCATACGTACCGCTAACGATCAGGGCTTGGCACCTTACTATCTGGTCAAGTTAAGGAAAATCGGTCGAAGCTGAAGGCCCAAACACACGAAGCACAGTAGGGGCCAACACGCAATAGGCTTTTGGTAATTCAATATTAGCTGCTGTTTTTCTAATAAAATAAACCGTACACCCTACGGGTACGATATTTCTTAGTTACCCTGATCATCTGTACGATATAAATACCGATCGGAATTAAGCTAATCCAAATATTAAATATAAAGTAGCAAGCAAGGAATAGTATAAAATAAAACATTGTAGTGTAAACAGGACTAATTACTAACGAAAAGCCATGCCGTGAACTATAGTAGGCTGCAATTTTCTCGAGATACGTATGAAAAAGTTGTGCACCAAGATTTCTGCTTATATACTTATTTCCTTTTGCTGCATCCTCGAGATAATCTTTTAGTGAATAATAAATCCAAAGCTGATCTTGTTTGGGCTGCACTTCATCAAGATGATAAATGAAATTGTTGACAGATTTGAGGTGAAAGTATCTCACCAGTTTTATATGGGAGTTAGCGTATAGGTCATTACTTAATTTCTCGAGCTCTTTTTTTAGATCGCTTTCCGGTATTGGTTCTTCCAGTGTTCTCATTTAGGAAACTAAAATAGCACTTAACGGTTCGCTGTTTTTAAATGTTGTAATTATTTTTCGAGAATGTTTTTCAAAGTTGCCAAACTAATATCCATGTCCTTCCCAAAGTTTTTTTCTGCTATCGGTATCAGTATGTTCAAAGGATATTTTAATGTACCGGCATTGCTCCAGGAAACTTTGGTTTGATTTTCGGATAAAGAGTCTGTTTCCATGATTACGTACGCAGAGGTGACCATTGGTTTTACAAAACGGATTTCTGTTTCAATTCTTTTCCCTTCAATAATGTTCTTAATTTCCTTTTCTCCAACACCGGCATTTTTATTTCCGCTCCCGGCATAAATATATCCAACGGTGCCGTCTGTTCCTTTGAATTCGCTTTTCCTGTCGGGAGCAGCCATTGCATGTTTATTGAAATTGTCCTGATTCTTGAGCAGTCTTATATAGTCAAATGCTTTTTGCAGAGGGGCATTGATGATAATTTCACGCCTGACATAATGCTCCCTCTTCATGAAAAGTCCACTGATTAACAGCAAGGCAAGGATGCCTGCAAGTACAAGTAGAATTGCAATAATGGTGCTCATTTTATTGTTTTTATTTCCTTAAGATTTTCTCCATTGCCTTCCCCTTTGCCAATTCATCGATCAGCTTGTCCAAATAACGGATCTTTTGCATGAGTTTGTCTTCGATTTCTTCCACACGATACCCGCAAATCACACCGTTGATCTTTGAAACATTTGGATTTAGTTGTGGCGCCTGGGCAAAAAAAGTTTCCAAATCATTTTTCCTGTCGATCTGTTGTTGCATTGTTTTTTTATCATATCCTGTCAACCAAAAAATAATACTGTCTACTTCTTCTTTTGTGCGTCCCTTTGCCTCTGCCTTTTTTATATACATGGGATAAACCCTTGCAAAAAGGAGGGCATATACTCTTTCTAACTTCTAAGCATTTAAAATTAATTAAATAAATTTTTCCAATTCTTTCCCGAATTCAATTTGAAATAAATCTGCATAAGATGAATATTCGTCTCTAAAATAATTGAGAAAATCATTTTTTGTTTTAGATGTGCTTTTTTGCATATCATTTTCCTTGCTGACTCGCGCTCCATAGTGAAAGAACTTATTTAATCTTTCGTTTTTTGTGACACTTTCTAAATTTACTCTAATTGTTTCATCTCTTGCCCCTGATACTTCTACATCAAATAAGGTGAAAATTGCAGATGATTCATATTTTGAATTAATGTGTAATACAAACTTTGTTAGTAGCGGCGTAACAATGGGATCTATAAATCCATCATTTATATTATTTTTAAGAAAAGCCCTCTTACAGTGTTTATATAGAACCTGAATAAGATATTTATATGCATCTTCCGTTTGATGTATATATGATTTTATATTATCTTTCTCTAAATCATGAATATTTC
>CAYSIU010000055.1:0-10498 GCA_964431095.1 uncultured Chitinophaga sp.
GCAGCATAAAAGGTTCTCTTTACCTGGGTACCGCCAAAAGAACGGTTATTCAGCAATCCGCCATATTCCCTCGCAAAAGGAACACCCTGTGCCACGCACTGATCAATGATGTTCACGCTTACTTCGGCCAGGCGATGAACATTCGCTTCCCTTGCCCGGAAATCACCTCCCTTGATCGTATCATAGAATAACCGGAAAACAGAATCACCGTCATTCTGGTAATTCTTCGCGGCATTGATACCACCCTGCGCGGCGATACTGTGCGCACGTCGCGGGGAATCCTGGAAACAAAAAGCTTTTACTTTATATCCCAACTCTCCTAAGGAAGCCGCAGCCGATGCACCGGCCAGGCCTGTACCTACCACAATCAGCTCCAGTTTGCGTTTGTTGGCAGGGTTCACCAGCCTGCAATGGCCTTTATAATAGGTCCATTTCTGTTCTAACGATCCGGCGGGAATTCTTGAATCAAGCATACATCTAATTAAACAATAGTTGTTACATGTCTCTACAAAGCGATCAAAGATTCATCACTTAAAACTTAACCCCTACTTCATTTAATCCATTTCAAATACATACTTACGGGCATCATGGCAAATGCAAGTGAAATAATGATAGAAAAGCCGATACCCATATTTTTTATAATCACCAGGTATTTGGGATTGCTCACTCCAATGGTCCGGAAGGCACTCTGGAAGCCATGCAGCAGATGCCAGCACAAAGAAAAACAGGCAAACACATATACGATCACCACCCATGCTTCACTGAAGGTGATCTGCATCAGGCCAAAGAGATTATGGACACGATGTCCATTCGGCAGCGTCGTTTCCGCAACGCCCGTAAACCGCGAAGGGATCCAGAAATGATACCAGTGAAGAATGAAAAACAAAAGCAGGATAGTACCGAGTAACCCCATGCTGCGGCTGTACCAGCGGCTTCCTTTATTCCCCATTTTCACCTTATACCCCACTCCTCTTTTACTGAGGTTGGAAAATTCCAGCACGTATCCCTGGATGATGTGAAGGAAGATGCCGAGGAACAAACCCACCTCCAGGATACGGATGACAATGGTCGTGCCCATGAAATGAGCCGCTTTATTGAACATCACTCCCCCATCATTGGCCCAGATACAGGCGTTGATACCGGCATGCACCACCAAAAAAGAAATAAGAAACAAACCCGTCAGACCCATCACCCACTTTTTACCAACCGAAGAAGTCAGGAATTCAGACCATTTCATAATACAATCTTAATCTTGGGAGGAGCAATCAAATTTGCAGCAAAAGTACTATGCGAAGGGCAAATAAGGAAAAGTTGCTGGAGGCGGGATACAGATACTGGATACTGGAGCCTCGATCCCGGATAAAATAGATGAATAAACTACGCCTGGCATCGGGCCACCACTAACCATTTAATCTCAGCGCAAGCTCGTTATCAATTTTTTTAAACAAATGATAGGGCTTATAGGTTCGCCAGTTATCCAGTTCCATCAGCTCGATGAAACGGTTAAGGTGAGCACGTTTGAAATCATATTGGGTCTGCTCGGGCATATTTAAGCAAACCACCCAGCCATTCTCGTCGGAAACATCTTCATACAGCTCTTCGTAATATTCTATCCCGTCACTATGGTAGTTGAGCACATTTTCCGCTACCAGGATAAATTTAAATATCCCTTCCTCCATAAATTTTTCCAGGACTTCCCGTTTCAGCTCCATGATATCGTTCTCAATCGCATCATTCCACTCTCCTATCAGCTCAATGACGGCATACCTTTCTTCATAATCCGCCAGCAGCACCTTGAGATAAAGTGTCCGGCTTCCGAAATCATCCCATTGCGGATGGATATAGTAATTGTATACGGTTTGGGAGAATTCAAATTCGGAATAAGTTCTCCCAAAAAACGGCGACCGTTCATCCTCCTCACTGATATAAATATGCCGCCAGTTGTAAAAGAGATCAATATCCTGCATAACAACTACAACATCACAACCTCACTATAAATTAAGTGAACTATATACGAGTTGGGACTCGCACTATCTTTTTTCATTCCTCAAATCTATTCCTGAGTTTTAGCCTGTGGTCATAAGGAAACTACTAAGTTTTGACGAACCGGGATTAACCCCGGTTTTTTGCTCTTTTATCAATTTGACCGGGTCTTCCCAGTTTATAAGTTCAATTATCGTTCCTACAAGTAAATATCCAATTAAAATGACAAGTACAGCATACAGAAGAATTTGCAATGGAATTTTGACTTTTATAGCTTTAAAAAAAAGTATTGCCGCTATCGCAAAAAGGATTAGCCAGAGAATTATAAAAAAATAAAGGAAGCCCATACTGTAAAACTACTAAACGCTCCTCTTGTCCCACTCGTATATGATTGCCTAAAATAAAACCCGGTACAGGAAGACCGATTATTTGCTGACAAAATCTGCTGCTTTTTTTACACTGCCAAACTGCAGCAATAACGCTTTTGCTTTTTCATAGTCCCGCAACTGTACTCTTTCCATCAGCATCCTGGTTCCGCGGTCCACCAGTTTTTCATTGGTAAGCTGCATATTGACCATTTTATTATCCTCTACCCTTCCCAACTGGATCATGACGGTAGTGGAGATCATATTCAATACCAGTTTTTGCGCCGTACCGCTTTTCATACGCGTGCTCCCGGTCACAAATTCGGATCCCACGACTACTTCGATCGGGAAGTCTGCCGCTGCGCTGACCGGGGAATCGGGATTACAGGAAATACTACCGGTGATGATGCCCCGTTTGCGACATTCTTCCAATGCCCCGATTACATAGGGTGTGGTGCCGCTGGCTGCAATGCCGATCACCACGTCTTTATCAGACACCTGATGTGCCCGGAGGTCTTTCCAACCCTGTTCCCTGTCATCTTCAGCAAATTCCACCGCGGTAGTGATCGCCTTTTCACCCCCGGCAATGACCCCAACCACCAATCCATAAGGCACCCCGTATGTAGGCGGACATTCGCTGGCGTCTACAATACCCAGGCGACCACTGGTGCCGGCGCCGATATAAAACAACCGACCCCCCATCAGCATTTTATCCGTTACGACTTCCACCAGTTTTTCTATCTGCGGAATGGCTTTTCCCACTGCGGCCGGAACGATCTGATCCTCCTTATTGATGTTCACCAGGATCTCCCCAATCGTCATCTTCTCAAGGTGACGATACAGGCTGGGTTGCTCGGTGATCTTTTCAAAGGCCATAGTGGCTGTCTTTTAACTGTGATAGGTAATTAACCCCTCCATCGGGGCTTTCAATACTTGCCCCAGTTCGAATCCGTAACTGTCACAAAGTTGCTGTAACACATCATTAAAACCAAATGCAACACTGCCGGTAAAACTCACAGGAAAATGATAGCTTTCCCGGTAGTTGCGGAGGTGGTTGAAAAAAAAATCATTCAGTCCGTCTTCGATAATATTCTCGATCATATAATGTCCCCGGTTCTCTGCAAGGAATTTGGCAAATCCTGCGAGGTACCGGTTCGGTAATGGTTTTTTATATACCTGCTCGAGTATTTCCGCAGCATTGGTCATGTACGCGAGGTCAAACCGTCCGCGCAATTCATCATCAAATGTGCCGTAGAGATAATATTGGATCACTTTTTTGCCAAGATAAGCTCCGCTGCCCTCATCGCCTAATACATAACCAAGACCAGGACTGTTCCTGACAATCTTTTTGCCATTGTAGTAACAGGAATTAGAACCGGTCCCCAATATACAGGCAATCCCTTTCTTTCTCCCGCAAAGCGCTCTTGCCGCCGCCATCAAATCATGGTTCACTTCCACCCCGGCAACCGGAAAAACCGTATTCAGCGCTTTTTTTACAGACCTGGCATTGGCAGGGTTGGCACAACCCGTACCATAATAATACACTTCGTTAATTTTTGCATTCCTGAGTTTAGGCTGTAATTCCTTCTGAAGAAGTGAAGTGATCTGCATCGTATTCAGGAAATAGGGACTGATCCCTTGTGTAACGATGGTTCTTCTTTTCCCACTACCCACCAAACTCCATTCCGCCTTGGTAGCACCGCTGTCAGCTATAAGTTTGATGGAGGGCATGTTATAGATTGATGGATCCTGGTTGCTCTCACTATCAGCAAGAAGCAACGGGCATCCAGCAACTTTTCTCTATTTTGCAACAAATTAAGGAATTAAGGTGTATGATGGTGAACAAAAAATTACAAGTCTGGCTTCCCCTGATTTTCTCGATCGTGTTGATAGCGGGCATGTTCATGGGATACCGGATGAACACGAATGGCACTGCCAACAATAGGTTCTTTTCATCCAACCGCCGCAGTTCACTGCAGGAGGCGCTTGACCTGATCAAACTGAAATACGTGGACTCGGTGCACATTGATTCACTCGAAGGTCATGCTATCGATGAAATGATGTCGGCCCTGGACCCCCACTCTGTTTATCTTCCGCCGGTGGATCTGAAAGAGGCCAATGAAGATCTGGCGGGCAACTTTGAGGGCATTGGTGTAGAGTTCAATATTTTCAGCGATACCGTGAATGTGGTGTATGTCATTCCCAATGGACCGAGTGACAAGGCCGGTGTAAAGATCGGCGACAAGATACTCAGGGTAAATGATTCTTCCCTTACCCGCCCGGCCATCACGGTAGATGAAATAAAAAAATACATCCGCGGTCCCAAAAATTCAACCGCTCTCCTGCATATTCTCAGGGACAACCAGCAGCTAGCCATCCCTGTTAGCAGGGGAACGATCCCGGTGCCGGCTGTAGATGCCAGCTACATGATGGATAAAACCACCGGATATATCCGGTTGAGCAAGTTTACAGAGACAAGTTATGAAGAATTTATGCAGACCACAGAAGCTCTGCAAAAGCAGGGGCTGCAAAACCTGGTGCTTGACCTGCGGAGTAATGGTGGGGGCTTCATGGACGAGGCGGTTAATATGGCCGATGAATTCCTGGATGGCGATAAATTGGTAGTGTACACCGAAGGGGTGAACAGCAAAAAAATAGAATACCGGTGTAAACGACCCGGGCTGTTTGAAAAAGGAGGGCTGGTACTGCTGGTGGATGAACTATCCGCCAGTGCAAGCGAAGTGCTTGCCGGAGCATTGCAGGATTGGTGCCGGGCAAAAATCATCGGCCGAAGAACATTCGGAAAAGGTTTGGTGCAGAAACAATACCCGCTCAGTGATGGGGGTGCGATCCGGCTGACGATTGCAAGATATTATACGCCACTGGGTCGCAGCATCCAGCGTTCGTATGAAAAAGGCAAAAAAGTATATATGGATGAACTCTGGGAACGATTCAACAGTGGTGAAATGTTCTCAGCCGATTCGATCCGGAGCCATAATACCGGCCAAAAATTCATCAACCGGTGCAACGATACCCTTTATGGCGGAGATGGTATTACTCCTGATATTTTTGTGCCGGCCGATACCAGTCTGTATCAACCCAAATTGAACACTTGGCTAGCAGGAGGAGGATTGAATAACTATATATATAATTATTACCTGCGGCACATGCGGGATATCAATCAATACAACTCAGCTGCTGATTATACACTACATTTCAGCAATCCTGATCTCTGGACCGGGTTTTTAAAATCGGTCGCAGTTGATTCACTTCACTTCAACACCGTCACCAGTCGTGAGAAAGAGCTATTGGAACTCCGTTTAAAAGCCTTGCTGGCCCGGTACAAATGGAGAAATACCGGTTTCTACCAGGTACTCAATACAGATGATCCTGTTATAAAAAAAGCCCTGGAAACGTTCAAAAATTAATAAAGCAACGCCGGAAAACAGGCGTTGCTTTGCAGATATGGAGTGTGTTCATAATCGGCAATTATTCTTTTGTTTTATTCTCATCCCACCATTTCTTTTCCATCTTGTACGAACTCAATAGCCCGAGACCGCCGCCAATAGCGATCAGGGAGAAATAGATGGCCGGAGAGTTAGTGTTATGATGGTAGTGGATAACATCCTGGTCATTCGGATTCAGCAAATAGACATCCAGCAGGTAGGCCGTAAACAACCCGACACCGGAACCGATGAGTAACAAAGCCCACTTCAGGTTTTTAAAAGGGGCCGGACGGTTGGCAAATTGCCTGGGGTTAAGTCCTTTTTCAATCATCGCCATATTTTCTTTGTTCGACATGTACCGGAGCCCGAATAGCATGGCAAACAGGGCAAGGGTGCTCAACAGCAACCAAATGATCCCTAATTGTCCTTCGTTCATATTATGAAGTTTTAATTGTTTGTTTCTTTTATTCCTGCTTAGTTCAACTGGCAGCTTTTCTTCTATGACCCCTTTTTATTGGGCCAGGTTACAGGTTTAAAGAACTTAATCGGCCAGCTTCCATTATGACAACAGCTGTATCAGCCTGGTTACAGCCGGCAGGAAAAAATCTGACCGGGGGAAAGGGCTCCCGACCGACCGGAATAATCTTACTTTGTGTTGTAACATAATTGAATATCATGTAGTCTCAGATATAGAATGTCAGCCGGACTTAGTGATAGTGAGATCATTAGCGAAGTGCTAAGTGGTAACCAAAAGGCCTATGCCGGGTTGGTGAACCGTTACCAGGATTATGTATTTACGCTAACACTAAGAATGATCAGGAACCGGGAAGATGCAGAAGAACTGGCGCAGGATGTATTTATCAAAACTTATAAATACCTGGCGGATTTCAGGGGTGCCTCTAAATTCAGCACCTGGCTCTATACGATCGTCAATAATACCTGCATCACTTTTCTGCGAAAAAAGAAACTGGAAGTTCATTCCCTGGATAATGAAAAAGTATTTGAAACGGCCGATAGTTATGATTCCGGGCTGAGAGCGAATATCGTAGAACAGAAATCAAGACAGGCCATGGTTAATGAAGCCATCGCCTTGTTAAGCCCGGATGATGCGCAGATCCTTACCTTGTTTTACAAAGCCGAGCAGTCGCTGGAAGAAACCGCGAAAATACTGGGCATAGAAGTGAATGCGGCAAAAGTGAGATTGCACAGGGCAAGGACAAGACTAAAAGAAAAAATGGAGATCCATTTTGCACACGAAGTAAATGATCTAAATTGAACCTGTATGAATACGCAACGAAATATGGAAGAAAGGTTGTGGGATTATATTGATGGTGTTTCTTCTTTAGAAGAAAAAAACCTGGTCGGGAAATTGCTGGCAACCGATGCGGTATGGAAAAGCAAATACCAGGAGCTGTTGCAGGTGAATGAACTGCTGCAGTCTTCAGAACTCGAATCCCCTTCGATGCGGTTCAGTAAAAATGTAATGGAAGAGATCGCCAAACTTCATATTGCACCGGCCACTAAAACCTATATTAACAAAAAGATCATCTGGGGTATCAGTTTCTTTTTTATAGCACTGATCGTTGGGTTTCTTATTTATGGATTCGCGCAGATGCAATGGACCATCGGCCAGGATAACTCCCTTGTAAAAAACCTGAACAAATTTGATTTCAGCAAAATTTTCAGCAATCCCTGGGTGAATGCATTTATGATGGTCAATGTGGTATTGGGGCTATTGCTGCTTGACAATTACCTCGGCAAAAAAAGAAAAACATTCAGAAAAGAAGCTTAGCTTCTTCCAACCAGCGTATTAATGATTCAAAATATTTGATGATGCTTGATGATCGATAAGGTCATTAAGTCCGGTGACCCTTCCTTCCTGATAGCCACCTGAATTCCGGTAGGCAAGATCGGGAACAGGAGGGGTCTTTTTTAGCACCGCTTTCTTTCCCTGCTCCCACCCGCTACCAGCCACTGGCTCCTATTTAGTACCTTTGCACGTAATAGAAAGCCCATTATGAACATCAAAAACAATATTCTTGAAACGATCGGTAATACCCCGCTGATCCGTTTGAATAAGATCACAAAAACTTTTCCCTGCCCCGTGCTGGCCAAAGTGGATTATTTTAATCCCGGCAATTCGGTCAAAGACCGGATGGCTGTGAAGATGATCGAAGTGGCGGAAAAGGAAGGAAAATTGAAACCGGGTGGGACCATTATCGAATGTACCAGCGGCAATACCGGGATGGGGCTCGCCCTGGTTGCCTGCGTAAAAGGATACAAATGCATTTTCACTACTACGGATAAACAAAGCAAGGAAAAAGTGGATATCCTGAAAGCCGTGGGAGCGGAAGTGATCGTTTGTCCCACCAACGTGGAACCCGAAGATCCCAGGAGTTATTATTCCGTGGCCAAAAGACTTGCCAGCGAGATCCCCAATTCCTTCCATTGTAACCAATACGATAATCTTGCCAACCGCCTGGCCCATTATGAGACCACAGGGCCTGAAATATGGGAACAAACCGATGGTAAGCTCACGCATTTAGTCTGCACGGCTGGTACAGGGGGCACCATCACCGGTGCCGCCATGTTCCTGAAAGAAAAAAATCCCCGGATACAGGTGTGGGCTATCGACGTATATGGTTCGCTGCTCACCAAATATTTCCGCACAGGCGAAACAGATATGCAGGAAGTGCATCCTTATATCAGTGAAGGTTTCGGGGAAGATTTTGTACCCGAGAACTATGATATGAGCGTGATCGATCATTTCGAACAGGTCACGGATAAAGAGGGAGCCGTAATGGCCCGCCGCCTGGCCAAGGAAGAAGGATTATTCTGCGGTTACAGTGCAGGTAGCTGCATGCAGGGACTACTGCAACTAAAAACCCGCCTTAAAAAAGACGATCTTGTTGTCTGCATCTTCCATGATCATGGCAGCCGCTATGTTGCCAAAATATACAATGACCAGTGGATGATCGAAAGAGGCTTCCTCGATGTAAAGACCTTCAGGGATGTAGTGAGTGCCCGGGGTACCAAAAGGCTGATCACTGTTGAACCCACACAAACAGTGGCGGAGGCAGTAGAGCTGATGAAGAAATATGATATCGAGCAAATACCTGTCATGAACGGCAACGGGCCTGTGGGGGCCATCAGTGAAGGGGGCTTGTTCCAGAAGATCTTTGAGAACCCCGAGATCAAAAATGCGAAAGTGGAGGAAGTGATCGAGCCTTCCTTCCCCGTAGTGGCTTTTGATACACCGGTGGAAAAGTTGAGCCACCTTATCAATAAAGAAAATGGCGCTGTGCTCTCAAAAGATGAGGCCGGCAACTACCATATCGTGACCAAATACGATGTGATCCAGTCCCTGGGCAAGTAAAAGAAGACTTTTATAACTAACTGCAAACCAACCCATCTACTGATCCTCTTAATTGTTTATTCGTAGAATTACGGGCTCGCATTGATTACCATCAACGATAAATCATCAGGCTGTTTACTATAGAAATACAGGCAGTTTTGCTCTTGTGCAGGAATGGCTGTGCGGCTACATTTGCTATTCGTTGATCCTATATCCACCGAAACGAACCAAACCCAATCCTTAGAAAACCACCCGGTACTGATGTCGATCAGACAACCGGAAAAAATCCAAGATCCCTTCGAAAAATCACCCAAGATCCTTGAAGACCGTCCCAAGTGTCACCGTGTCCAAATCCTTGAAAAGAATTCCAAGTCCGGAACCCTCCTGCCGAATTTCTATTTGGCAGGAGGCGCGGTGAACATTCTCCGTCTGCAGTTGTCAATCATTTCTTCTTCTTTTATAATCCCCTCTAAATCTCAAAGCCATTTGTAACTTCGGTTCATGCCTTTATTTACTGACCAGACGGGCAGAACTGTTACATTGTCATCCACTCCGCAGCGCATTATTTCACTGGTTCCTTCGCAAACCGAATTATTGGCAGACCTGGGCCTGGAAAAAGAGGTGATCGGGATTACTAAATTCTGTGTGCACCCCCAACAATGGTTTCATAGCAAGACAAAAGTAGGTGGCACCAAACAACTGAAGGCGGATATCATCCAGCAGCTTCAACCCGACCTGGTGATTGCGAATAAGGAAGAAAATGTAAAAGAGCAAATTGAGGAGATTGAAAAACATTATCCGGTATGGACAAGTAATGTAAATGGCCTTGATGATGCTTATGAGATGATTGAACAAATCGGGATCATCACTGGTAAACAAAAAACCGCTACTCAGATAATTGAACAGATCAAGGGAAATTTTTCGCAACTCTCCACTCACTCCCCGCCACTCGCCACTTGCTACCTTATATGGAAAGATCCCTTTATGACTGTCGGAAGCGATACTTTTATTCATTCCATGATGGAGAAAGCCGGTCTGAAAAATATTTTTGCTGATAAAAAAAGATATCCGGAAGTGCCGGTCTCCCGACTTCAGACGCCGAACTACGAACTCTTGCTCCTTTCCTCCGAACCTTTCCCCTTCAGGCAAAAACATTTTGAAGATCTCCGGGCACAGGGAATAAAAGCAAAGATGCTGTTGGTAGATGGTGAAATGTTCAGCTGGTATGGCAGCCGTTTGATAAAGGCTCCTGCCTATTTCAGGGAATTGTGGAGATTAATAGACAATGGATAATGGCGGATATAAAATAGTTGGAAGATGGTGAACAGGACTAAAAGCGCTTCATCATT